>JAFQBF010000001.1 GCA_017416735.1 Bacteroidaceae bacterium
TGTCCGTATATAGACATTGAAATTGTAAGTAATCCTAATAGTATGATTCCGATTTTCTTCATAATTTCTTCTTTTCTTTAAAAAGGTGAATTCAATTTGCAAATGCAATTATTTCATTGAAAATACAATAATTTGTTACTTGTTTTTTAGCAAGTCTTTTCTTTCATTGGTTTACATTCTCGCCTTCTGGCTTTGTCCGGCACCGGTTCCTTTGTACTTGCTCTTGGTAGGATTGAACTTGTATCGGAAGGTGAGGCTGACGGTGCGGCGCATCTCGTCCTCCAACTCCATGGTGCGAAGACCACTATATATAAGGACATGGCTCTTGCGGGTATTAAAGAGGTCAGTCACTTGGAGTTGCAGACTCATCTGGTTGTTCAGGAAACCCTTATAGAGGTTAAGGTTCATATACCAACTGTTCTCCAAATATTCCGTATTATCTATTTGGCTTTTCGTTTGATAGTATGCATCGGCATTTATCCAAAAGCTATCAGTGAACTTCACCGTGTTTCGCCACGAAAGAATAGCCCGAGGATTGTCGAACGTTTCTACTCCTCGTGGGGTATCTACCTTGCAATCATATCGTTGTACTTGCACACCCCAACGAGGGCTCCACTTTCCGATGACAGGCGAAAGCGTCAACGATGCACTCAATCGATTGTAAGGAGCTATATGTTCGCGTGTCAACAAGCCGATGGTAGGCTTCTCTTCCGAATAAGCACGGACATAACTGGTGTAATCGTTCTTGTAATGATTGTAACTGAGCGAAAGCGACATCCATCGATAGATTGTGTTCAGCGAAAGCGACTGAATGGTCGTGGGTTGAAGCAACGGATTCCCCGTTTCGTAGGTATAGCGGTTGCCATAGGTAATGTTGCCTCGCAAGTCCCAATAGCTCGGTCGCTTGATGCTTGCCCGATAAGCCAACTGCATCTGTACATTTCCCAACGGGAAGGATACGGCAAGCGAAGGGAATATGTGGTCGTACTTCCGGCTCTGTTCTTCTACCTTCTTACCATATTCATAATAGTCGGAAATGATATGCTCATAGCGGACTCCGGCTTGTGCCTGCACCTTGCCGAAACGACGGGCATACTCAGCAAAGACCGAAATTCCGTTGTCTGTGATTTCACTGTCGTCATTGTTCAAGATACCTTCCAGGTTCTCATATCCATTGATGCGTTGAGCATAGGTGTATTCGCTACCGAAAGAAAGTTGTCCGCCTGCCAACGGATGAGATAGAATCAGCTTGGCGGCATAAAGCGAGTTCTCCTTCCGACTATGTGAAGTAACGGTCACTTTTTCGTCGCCCTCTATGCTTTGGATGCTTTCATCTGCCCAATCGTTCTGATGGGTATAGCCCCACATCCCGTCGGCATTGAAATCGATAGTCCAGTCTTTTACCTTTCCGTTATAATAAAGGTTGAGTTCGTGCCCGGTGGATTGTCGCTTTTGCATCGAAGTCATTTCGCTGGTTTCAAAGGATGCATCATCCTTGGTCACCTCGGTAGCCATTGGAAAGCCAAAATCGGCCTTTGGAGTACGGTCAAACTGATATCGGACACCGAAGGAGTGGTTGGCATTCAGCATATAGTTGGCAGAGAGCATGGCCGTCATGTTCCGAGTCAAGTATTTTTGGTCGCTATAGGAGTCTTGCATCCAATGGTTTTCCAAGTAGCTATGCTGGATGAGTGTTTTCTTCTGCGTTCCCTTTGAACTGGCACCGAAGAGTGTACCGCCCAAGTCGAAACCTCCCTTGCGATAGTTGAAATCAAACTGCTCATTGAACGACCATTCCCACTGGTAGTTGGTGGAAGTGATGTTGTTGAAGCTGAATCCTTCTCCTTGCGGCTTCTTGGTGTGGATGCGGACCACGGCCTTTACTTCGGCATCGTATCGGGCACCGGGGGTATGTACCACTTCCACCGACTTGATATTGTCCGATGAAAGCTGCTCCAGTTCCGAGGCATTCCGCATCTTCCGTCCATTGATGTAGATTTCTGCCTTTCCGCTTCCGAATACGTTTACATTTCCACCTTCGGCACTTACGTTCGGAATCTTGTCGAGCAAGTCGTTGGCATTGCCCGCCTTTTCCAGGAGGGTACCGGTGACGGTCGTTACCATGGCATCGCCCTTGGCACGGATGATGGGCAGATTGGCTTTTACCACCACTTCACCAAGCAATTGAGCATCGGGCTTCATTTGGATAGTTCCCAAGTTTTCCTTCACCTCTTTATAAAGGGTGAGATAGCCTACAGAAGAAATGCGAATCAGTTTTCCTTTTACATCCTTCATCAGTCGAAAATCGCCCTTTTCATCGGTGATTGTGCCATTGACGAAAGTCGAATCTGCTTGTAGAAGCACAATGTTAGCGTATGGTAAAGGTTTGTGTTGTTCATCTACTAACTGTCCACTAATGTTTTGTGCCTTCACACATGCTGCCATCATCAGGAAGCAGCCGATTAAGATCATTCTAAAGTTTTTCATAATGCTTTGTTTTTATTGTTTTTCCGATGATGCAAAGGTAGGGGCTTTCTCCCGGATAACCATAAAAACAGTCTTAGCAGCAACAAATGACAAATATCTGAGAATCAACTAATTCTAAAAATCAAACCTTAACAGCTTACCATTTATGTAACGTAATTAGTATTCCAACAAGAATGAATCCAATGTACGGTTATTGTCATCAAACAAATGGGGATTGACTTGCAACAAACGTTTCTTCAAACGATTCTTTTGTACAGAAACAGAAGAAGAAGATACAGCTATAATGGCCGCTATCTGAGATATTGTAAATTGAAGTTTCAATAAAATACAGAATTGAATATCCAACTCTGTTAACAAAGGAAATTCTTCTTTTAACCGTTGAGTATAGTTCTTATAAATCTTGTTGGTAACTTCTTCCAATCTTTTCCAACCATCCTCTTCCAAGTACATTGGATTTTCACGAAGTCTCCTAATAACTTCATGATTATCGACAAGCTCGGCTGTCAGTTCCCTTACCCGTTCTTCCAATTCTTGATGTGATGACAATGAGACATTTTTCATATAGTAATAGAAATTGCTGTTACATAAATAGTGTTTTCATCATTACTTGAGTTTTTACTGTTTTCCTTTTGCAAAGATAAACCTTTCCCTCCGAACAACCATAAATTCAATCTTTACGGCTATGAGTACAAAAGTTCTTATTTCTAAGACTTTATGAAAACGGCATCTTAACAGTCCGTTTCGGGGAACGGAATGAAAAAGGAAGATGTCCATCCAAGTACACCCTCCTTTTTCGTTTACTCTTTCGTCACCGACAACCGTTCCTCTACTTTATTGAAGTACCACCGGATGGTATAAGTACCATCTTCCGACACAACGAAGTTACCATCGCTGGCCGACACCCCTTCATACTTCAAGTTGGAAGGGCCACGGTCGTCCGTCCATTCATTGTCCGGACGAATCTTCCAACCCTCGCCAGCCTTCAAGGCGAGCGTAGCCGTCAAGTAATACTGACGCTTGCCCGATTCCGATTCACTGGCCAAAGTCATCACCGCATCGGGGGTATCTCCCCAGCCGTTGAATGCTCCAACGATGCCCCAACTGTCATGTCCTTGCGACATCTTCAGAGTAGCGGTAGCCGTATTGAACTCCACATAATAGCTGCTCTTCGAGTAATTGGTCAAGTTCTCGCCCGATGGTACCAATGTTAACGTGCTTGCTTCGGCAGGCAAGATACCCTCACCTCCCCAATCGCTGTTCCAATTGGCTTCAGGAGTGAGCTTCCAACCATTTTGCGCCTTGCCATCGAAGTAAACCATAGCAGCATAGTTGTCGTTCTCCTTGGCCGAATAGAGATACTGGCTACTTGCATGGTTCCAGCCGCAATAATCACCGATGACCCAAAGCTGAGGATATTCCCTTTCCCCGGCATACGGGGTAATAGAGGTGGTCACTACATTCGAGACCAACGGAGCCACATCCGATGACAAGGTGGAAACCAGTCGGAACGATACAGGCAAAGCCGCTACCTCCTTCCCGCTATTGGCAAGCAACCGCATGATGGCGGCATTCAAGTCGCCTACCGTAATGGTATAGGTGCTGTCCGTCTTGGTAGATGCTAAGGTCAGCGCATCCTTGAATCCGTTCACTTCCAAGTCCATCTGTAGGTCGGTGGTGATGGAAGCCGGATAGTTGATTTGTGGCGGAGCCCATCGGAACTCGATCGCTGCCCCGTCACTGTTTTGAGGGTCGAGCACATAGGCGGGAGCTAACGGCGCAAGCTGTGCCGCAACGGAGAGGGATTCATCGTAATGCACCTTCTCCAAATCGCTGTCGCAGGCGGTCAATACGGTAATTGCCGCCGCTATATATAAATAGGTAAAGTCCTTCATATCAATAACCTTCATTTTGTTTCAAGTTTCCATTCACACTCAAATCCGTAGTCGGGATGGGGAAAACATTGTATCGACCATTCACTCCGACACCTCCCAACACGCCTCCCTTGAATGTCCACAGATAATTACCGGAAGTGAACAAGCCATACCGAATCAAGTCTGTCCGGCGAGTACCTTCCCAATAAAGCTCGCGTTGACGTTCGTCCAGGATGTTGCGGTAATTGTTCTCCCGAAGCCAAGCCTCATTGATGCTGTGGAACGTGTCACCATACGCTCGCTGACGGAGCGCATTGATGTATTGCACCGCTGTAGCCATGCTTCCTCCTTGACCACCACGGGCTACTGCCTCGGCATACATCAGATAGACATCCGCCAAACGGAACATCGGGAAATCGGTATCGGGGAAAGTAGTATTGCTGCCCGGCTGACCATCACTCCGCATGTTGGTATATTTATATACCGACCAACCTTCGGTGGTGAACGTACCGGTCACGGAAGTCGTGATGTCGATACTCCGGTTCTTGTCGTAAAAGATACCCCGTTTGTCCAGAATCTCATTGGCTTTGGGGTTGGCATCATCTTGATAGTCGAACCGTTGCACCAGTTCCGGTGTACCCCGGAAACCATCCCATCCACCGGCAATGCCTGCCGGCACATCGGCAAAATCGCTACTGCTCCGCGAACCGAGAATGACTGCTGCCATCCCGTAGCTTTGCGTCGTATTCCCATCAAAGATGACCGGAAAGATGATTTCTTGATTGGCACGAGCATTTTCCCCATTATCAGCCATAAAAAGTTCTGCATAATCATCTGCCAACTGATAACCGGCAGCTATCACCCGATTACAGGCAGCAATACAATCGGTGTAACGCTCCGTCCCCGTATAGACTTCCGCATTGAGGTACATCCGTGCCAGCAAGGCATCGATCACGGCTTGGTCTGCCCGACCGTATTCACCCTGACGGGCAGCCGGAAGCGCATCGCGAATGCCGTTCAGTTCTCCTTCTATCCAAATGAACAGTTCCTCACGGGGAAGCTGACTAGGATTGATGGAATAATTCTCTTCCGTAATGAACGGAGGAATACCGAACATATCCAATAAGGTATAGTAAGCCAAGGCCCGACAGAAGCGGGCTTCGGCGGCAAAGCGTGTCTTATCGAC
>JAFQBF010000081.1 GCA_017416735.1 Bacteroidaceae bacterium
GTATTGCTTGAGCAACAAGATGAGCTTGAAGCGCTTGAAGGCGAAGTGTTGATACATCGGCCGGAAGAGGATTTAATCAATCTGAAGAGTAAGCTTGCACAGGTCGTAATCGGTGTACGCAGAAGCGGCAAATCGACCCTTTGTTTCAATGCTCTCAGAAAAGCCGGTGTGCATTATGCTTATGCCAACTTTGACGATGAACGCCTGACAGAGCTGGGAACCGAGGATTTGGACAATGTGCTACAAACACTGTATAAAATCTATGGCAAGTTCGATTATCTGTTTTTGGACGAAATCCAGAACATTGACGGATGGCCCTTGTTCGTCAATCGTCTGCTCAGACAAAAAATCCACATCTTGATTACCGGCAGCAATGCCAAGTTGCTGAGTACCGAGTTGGCTTCCCACCTCACCGGCCGTCATCACAAGATTGAGCTGTTCCCCTTCTCGTTCAAAGACTGGTGCGTGATAAAGGGATTGGATTATACCCGACTGACTACTAAAAACAAGGGGCTCATATCCAAAGCATACGAGGAGTATTTCCGCCAAGGTGGTTTTCCGGAACTGTTATCCAATGAGGAAAATCCCAAAGAATACATCAGTACACTGATAGACAACATCATTACCCAAGACATCAAGAAGCGTTATAAAATACGCCACATAGATGCCTTAAAAAGACTTGCCCACCATATACTCAACGAGACACCTACGATTATCGTAAAGGATACACTTCAGGACACCATCGGTATAAAAAGCGAACGGACACTTAGCAATTACCTTATGTACTTGAACCAAACCTATCTAGTCTCTACCATCAGCAAGTATTCCTTTAAGAGCCGGGAAAGGGCAAGAAGTGAAAAATCATATGCCATCGATGTCGCATTTATGGACAAGCGGAAAAACGCCTTCTCGGGAGAGAACCTAGGTTGGAGACTGGAAACAATGGTGTACTTGGAATTATTGCGCAGAAAAGCCGGTACGGAGTATGACATATACTATTACCAAGGCCGAAATGCGGAAGCCGATTTTGTGGTATGCGACGGTAACAAGACGCTTGCCATATATCAAGTCAGTTATGACATATCCAATGAAAAGACCCGCAAACGTGAAATCAAAGGATGTATCGCAGGAGCCAAGGCCGCCCAATGCAACAATCTGTTCCTCATTACGGATCATGAAAGCGAAACCATCAAGGAGGAAGGATATACCATTCAAGTGATTCCCGTCTGGGAATGGTTAACCAATTCCTGAAACGGTGAAAGGAGCTTTTCGAGGCTCCTTTCACAATTTGGCAATGATTATCAGATAGTTAAGACGTAGTGACGGGAGTGAATGCAACTCCATAGAAACATAGGACACTCTCGCCATCGTCCGAATCGTATGGACGATTCAGCATCAATTGCTTTTCCGTAAACAAAAGATAAGGAAGCAAGCCCTTGTCCTTGGGAATAAGGTATTCGTCTGTCACCTGAAAGTCCGGTGAGATGCGAACAATGGAAAAAGCCTTTCCGGCAATGCCTTGTCCTTTGGCCATCGGTTTCTGTTGCACCCGCCAGAAGCAATGACGTAGGACATCGTAGCGTAATGGAAAGTAGTATCCTGAAGCCAAGCCCTCATCACCGGCCCCTTGGCATTGATAATAGGGTTCAGCAAAATCACTTCCCAGGGTATAACATTGGGTGGTCCTGTCCTTTCGGTTATAGACGAACACTTCTGCTGATGCCGGAAAGTTATATATCACCGAGTCACCATAAGGTAGAGAGTTCACGCTTCCCAAGATGCCCAATTGTGCTTCGCGCTTCATCCTTTCGGGACAAGCAACATTCACCACATCCACCACTTCACAACTTTTGCAGTCCACCACCAATATCTTTTTGGGATATCCCCCATTTTCCTTTTCCTGCTTATAGATGGAGAGAGTCATTCGGTCGTTCCGTTCATCGTAACTGGTAAAATTATATAGATTGAAGTACATCGTCAGTTCGGGTATCATAATACTGAACCCTTTCAGTGAATGGTTGGCTTTCAGATATTCGTCTCCCGCCCATTTAGCCAAGAGATTTCCCTCCCCGTCAATCCGATAAAATCCGAAGCTAGTACGCAGGATGAAGTTTCCTTGATGATAAAAAACGCCTCGTACATCGCCAATCCTTTCGCGCCCCTCCTCTTTCAACTTGATTTGCCTAAAGGGTTTCATGTGAGTCAAATCTATGATTTCGACAGCATGTATCAATGCATTGTACATCAGCATACAGTCCATACCGTCAATTTGAGTCGAGGTGGGATGACAGAATCCCCCCAACGCTTCACTAGTATATTCCATCGGCAGTTTGATGGAATGAAAATCCATGGTGGGGACTTCTGCCTTCACCTTTCTTCGAGAGGAAGAGCTGTCCCCACATGCGGTGAGCAAGAAAGCATAAAGCCCGATAAGAATAACGGTTGTTCTAAACTTCATCTTTGTTTTTTGGGAGCAAAAATAATGATAAATAACTTAAAAAAACTAATTCTTCACCTTCTTTTCTTTCAAGACCGCCACTATCACATTCACATCTTCCGGTAGATTATCAAGCATCTCCTTCAAGCGTCGTGCTGTATCGGGATTCTTCATTTGTCCTGAATGGCTTTGGGCTACTTTGGCTTTCAGTTCTTCTACGGTGTACCAGGTGAAGATTTCACCATTCTTCGATATGCGTTTCGGCCAAAAATCAAGTCCACCGTCCAAGTCGTTGGTCAAGCCTCCTTCTACAATAGGATAATCTACTCTATCGAATCGATTCTTTGTAGGAAGTGTGTATGTCCTTTCATTGGCTTTATCAAACAAAACGGCAATGGTCTTTCCCTTATAGTTATAAGCCCCCCAAATGTAATGTTCCGATATTTTGGAACTGCGCAACAGATAATAAGGTGAAGAATTATACTTTTCATTTTTATAACCCATTTTAGTCGTCAGTTCATAGTCGGCAAATTCCTTGAACCGGGAACGGTGACTTCCTAACTCAAAACGATAAAGAGGGATAGGATCTTGTTCGGGAGATACTTCATAGATGACGTGTGAAGTTGGAGCGTGATAATATACTTTGTCTTTCAGCACATTGAACTTTTCATAAAGACCTACATAAGGATAATCCAAAACAAGCTCATCCAACACATCTTCCTTTATCAATTTCATATCCCGATTGAACCATTGAATCGTGTCCCTTTTGGTTATCATAATAGTCCCTGGTCTATATTTAATGACATAGTCATTGATTTGCGCATAGCCATAGTCAGGAAAAGCGATGCTCTCTCCCCACTCTTCGGTGAGAGTGTTCAATATAGCAGATGAATAAAAGACATTGTTCCCCTTCTCTTCCCTTCTAGGGCAAATGAACCATTCTTCCTTTTCAAATGGGAAATGCGTATTGGCCGGTATAGCAAAATAAGGCTGATAGCCAGGACCACCTATCAATGCCCCAAAACTAATATTCTTGACAAGTTGCTTATTGTTTCTGTCGAACATCCTTAGACTATTGTCCATCCGGCTATAAGCATAAATATATTTACCAAGCACCTCTGCTTCTACAAGATATGGTACAGCAAGCGGATAATAGACAATACTATCTGCAATCTCACTTAAATAACATACCGTATCAGTTGGGGCAGTCAAGTCTATGACTATTGCCGAATCCTCTTGAGTAGTTGAGCAAGCGGCCATCAATATGCCGCTTGCCCATACGAACAATTGCTTCTTCATAACTTCAATCCATAGAATGCCATATTGTTTTCACCGATGTATTCACCACCCATATAAGGGAACAGAACGGTATCTTCCGTAAAGAGGATACTGAAACAAGAAACGGACTTTTTCTTGGCATCGGGAATATCGTATTCGCCTATCAGCTTGAAATCCGGAGAAATTCGACTGACGGTAAAATCCCGTTCGAAAGGACCTCTCTCACTTGGTTTGACCTGAATGCGCCAAAAAGTTTTGTGCAAAGCATCATAGCGGATAGGCATATAGAGACCCTTAAGTAAACCGGTATCTCCCATACCTCTTCCAACTCCACTCATGCCCTGCTCAGGAAGACTGAAAGGTTCCACATATTCACTCTCAATCGTGCAAGTACGAGTTTCTTGAGTAAGACGGTCATAAACATAAATGTTCGCCGATGCCGGGAAGTTATAGATTAGTTTCTGTCCGTGAGGCAAAGCTTGAACAAGCCCCAAATTACCTAACCATTCAGGTTTCTTCAACTCTTCGGGATAAGCAATCTCCACTTCTTCCACCCGCCAGTCCTTGCACGACACGATGACTACCTTGGCTGGATATTGTCCGTTTTCTTTCTTATATTTATAGACAGGAAGTGCCACCAAGCCTTCTTCCGCATCAAATCCTAAATACGTGTACATATTGAAAATGGCGTGTTGGTCCGGGAAACGAAGTCCGAATCCTGAAATATAATCATTAAAGTTCCATTTGGAAACCACATGTCCATCCCAATCGACTCTATACAAATACACATTACCTTTCAGGACAAAAGTGTTTTCATAAAAGAAGATTCCTTCCACACCCAATACACCGTGAGGGCCTTCCTTCACCAACTGGATTTGTTTGAGCGGACGCTTGTTGGTCAAATCAATAACATC
Source organism: Bacteroidaceae bacterium (assembly GCA_017416735.1). Classification (GTDB taxonomy): domain Bacteria; phylum Bacteroidota; class Bacteroidia; order Bacteroidales; family Bacteroidaceae; genus Phocaeicola. Next base: position 4,630 of record JAFQBF010000081.1, read on the forward strand.
AATGCAATGGAGCTTGTCACTGTATGCCAACATACAATCGGCTCCATCAATCTTAGCCGATACAGCCCGACATGAACTGTTCTCATAAATTTGGGCATAATCTTCCGTTACATCTACCGAAAAATTCTCGATGCGCTCCAATTCCTTTTTGCCCCCTTCGTTATTGGTACTTTGTTTCTGTCCGCCTCCACAGGCACAGAGAATGCCGGTACAAATCCATACGCCTAAAATTACTTTTCTTGTCTTCATAATAGTTTGATTTTGATTAATGATGCTATAGTGCAAAGGTAGAGATTCCCAATGAAGTGGCAAAGGGAAGAGAAAGAAATGAAGTGACAAAGGAAATCACTGTTAATCAATTAGATAAACGAAATATCACATCCTTTTTGTGACAAATATATGCCTTTGTTTTTGCGAGAGTCCTAAAAGTTCAGAATAAATTCAGAAAGGCTTTTCTGCCCGCTGTCCAAATGGAGTTTGCTGCAAGTACGGCTGATAGCCTTTGTCACGGAATTGATTTGCGCCATACCCAGGATGTCCTTAATGTCCCCAACCGAATAGCCCAAACGATACAGGTAGCAAATGTCCAATTCACGGGGAGTCAGGTCAGGAAACGCTGCGCCCAGTCGGGTGGCAAAGCCACGATGAGCCATATCAAGCCAACACGCCAACTTCTTACGGTCTTCCTTGGCAGAATAATTGGTCGGGGCTTCTTGGATACGGAGAAAATAATCGAAAGCAGCTATCTGTTCGTGAGTCAGCGACACATCCTCTTTCCGAAGTCCTTGGATGGCTTTCAGCTGGTTGATTTTCACTTCCTTTTCTTGTGTAATTTCCTGCTGGGCCAACAAGGCATTTCGGGAGGCCTCGCGTTCCTTGCTTACTTTTTTCCGCCATCCGTAAGCAATAGTTCCTGCCAAAATAGAAATGACAATGAATAACAACAGATAGTTCCGCTGCATCTCCACCTTCTTTCGAACTGCCATTTCCTGGTCATATCGGGCTTGGATGCTCAGAATTTTCTCCTTACCCGGAACATAAGTGAGCGAATCCATCAATGCAGCATAGCGGCGAAGGTGAATGATAGCAGCTGTCGTATCTTTCCGTTGCAAGTAGCGATGATAGAGAGTTTGGCTGACGGCTTGACGGAGGGAGAGATTACCCGTCTGCAAAGCCACTTGAAACAAGCTGTCCGCCAACTCAGTGCGACAAGTACGGTCATACAAACTCGCCAAGTTATGGTAAGCGAAGTATCCATCTTCGGGCATAGCCTGTATCACACGGATGTAAAGGCTTTCCGCCCGTTCGGGCTGCCCGTTCAATTCCCATCCTTTTGCCCATCCGATGTCATACCGCTCATTTGTCTTAGGCATAACGAGAAAGGATTCTGGTGGCAGTTGGCGAAGAATGGCTTGCGCCTTGCCTTGATAGTGAATAGCTTTCTCATAATCTCCTCCCTCGTGGTTCAACCTGCTGAGAGCAAAAAAGATTTGGGCTGAGACTTGGCTGGGGCGGTCGATATGTTCTTCCGCCTGTTTCAGTATCCACACCGCTTCTTCGTAATCACCTAAAGCGATATACCTTTCCGCTTGTTGCAGCTTCTCCTGCAACAAATCGTCCTGACGGGTTTGACAACTGAACATGCACACCCCCAAGAGTATCCATATTATAACATAGGCTTTCACAAAGCAAATGTACAACTTTTTAAGATTACAAGGAAGAAAAAAGTATTTTCTACGAAAAAAGAGTGGATGTGTTTACCACACCCACCCTTTTATTCGTCTATTTGATTTACTTTACTTCGTAATAAGCATTAGCAGAATGCATCACTCCCACTCGATGGTCGAACTCGGTTTCGGCGACATGTCGTAGCAAACACGGTTGATGTTAGGCACTTCGTTCAAGATACGCTTGGTAATCTTGTCGAGGATAGCCCAATCGATGTGTTCGATAGAGGCGGTCATGGCATCGATGGTATTCACCGCACGGATGATAACCGGCCAGTCGTATGAACGGGCGTTGTTGCGTACACCTACACTCTTGAAGTCAGGCACAATGGTGAAGTATTGCCATACCTTCTTGTCGAGACCTGCGATGGCGAATTCTTCACGGAGGATAGCATCCGATTCGCGGAGAGCTTCGAGACGGTCGCGAGTGATGGCTCCCAAGCAACGTACACCCAAACCTGGACCTGGGAACGGCTGGCGATAAACCATTTCGTATGGCAAGCCGAGTTCTACACCACATGCGCGAACTTCGTCCTTGAACAACTGCTTCAACGGTTCTACCAAAGCGAACTGGAGGTCTTCGGGCAGACCGCCCACGTTGTGGTGGCTCTTCACCATCTTGGCAGTCTTGGTTCCTGATTCAACGATGTCCGGATAGATGGTACCCTGACCGAGGAAGTCGATGCCGTCGAGCTTGCGTGCTTCTTCTTCGAACACACGGATGAACTCTGCACCGATAATCTTACGCTTCTGTTCAGGATCGGCCACACCTTCGAGGAGACCTAAGAAACGGTCGGTAGCATCTACATAAATCAAGTTGGCGCAAAGCTGGTTGCGGAACACTTCGATTACGTTTTCCGATTCGCCCTTACGCATCAAACCGTGGTTCACATGAACGCAAACCAAATTGTCACCGATGGCCTTCAAAAGGAGAGCAGCTACAACCGAAGAGTCAACACCGCCCGAGAGAGCGAGCAACACCTTCTTGTCGCCTACCTGCTGACGGATGAGTTCCACCTGGTCGGCCACGAAGTTCTTCATGTTCCAGTTGGCTTCGGCCTTGCATGTATCGAAAACGAATGACTTCACGGCTTCCTTGATGGCTTCTTCATCGTTGGCAAACTCGGCAAGCTTCACTTCGCA
>JAFQBF010000082.1 GCA_017416735.1 Bacteroidaceae bacterium
CCGGATTTCCCGACAGGGGGATATATATATGGTATCAGCGGTGTGCGCGAGGCTTACGAAACGGGTCGTGGACGTGTCATCATGCGTGCCAAGACCGAAATCGAATCGCACCCCACTCATGACAAGATTGTCGTGAACGAAATACCTTATAATGTAAACAAGCGCGAGCTCATTGAGCACATCGCATCGTTAGTGAACGAAAAGAAGATTGAAGGTATCTCGTACGTGAACGATGAATCCGACCGCGAAGGTATGCGCATCGTCATCGATGTGAAGCGCGATGCCAATGCAGGTGTGGTATTGAACAAGTTGTTCAAGATGACTGCCCTTCAGAGCTCGTTCAGCGTGAACAATATCGCCCTTGTGGGTGGACGTCCCAAGTGCTTGACACTGAAGGATATGATCAAGTGTTTCGTGGACCATCGCCACGATGTAGTGATTCGTCGTACCAAGTTCGAACTCCGCAAGGCGAAGGAACGTGCCCACATCCTCGAAGGCTTGATTATCGCATCGGACAACATTGACGAAGTGGTACGCATCATCCGTGCCGCCAAGACTCCGAACGAAGCCATCCAGAACTTGATGACTCGATTCGAACTGTCTGAAATACAGGCACGTGCCATTGTCGAAATGCGTCTGCGCCAATTGACAGGCCTGATGCAGGACCAGCTCCATGCCGAATACGAAGAGCTGATGAAGCAAATCGCTTACCTCGAAGAAATCCTTGTGAACGACGAACTTTGCAAGAAGGTCATCAAGGACGAACTCATCGAAGTGAAGGACAAGTATGGCGACCCGCGCCGTTCGGAAATCGTCTATGCATCCGAAGAATTCAACCCCGAAGACTTCTATGCCGACGACCAGATGGTCATCACCATCTCACACTTGGGTTACATCAAGCGCACTCCGTTGGCCGAATTCCGCACTCAGAACCGTGGTGGAGTAGGGTCGAAGGGTAGCGAAACCCGCGACGAGGACTTTGTGGAACACATCTATCCGGCCACCATGCACAACACGATGATGTTCTTCACCCAGCGAGGCAAGTGCTATTGGCTGAAGGTATATGAAATCCCCGAAGGAACCAAGATTTCGAAGGGACGCGCCATCCAGAACCTGCTCAACATCGAGCCGGGCGATGTGGTAACGGCTTACCTCCGTGTAAAGAACCTCAACGACCAGGATTTCATCAATAGTCACTACGTAGTGTTCTGTACCAAGGACGGTATCATCAAGAAGACGTTGCTCGAACAATATTCTCGTCCGCGTCAGAATGGTGTGAATGCCATTACCATCCGTGAAGACGACCGCGTCATCGAAGTACGCATGACCAATGGCGACAACGAAATCATCATCGCCAACCGCAACGGTCGTGCCATCCGTTTCCACGAAAGCACCGTGCGTTGCATGGGACGTACCGCAACCGGTGTCCGTGGCATCACCCTCGATGAAGACGGTCAAGACGAGGTAATCGGAATGATTTGTATCAAAGACCCTGAAACAGAATCGATTATGGTCGTGTCTGAACAAGGATACGGAAAACGTTCAGAAATAGAAGACTATCGAATCACAAATCGAGGAGGAAAAGGTGTAAAAACTTTGAATATTACAGAAAAAACCGGTAAATTAGTGGCCATAAAGACGGTGACCGATGAAAACGACCTGATGATTATCAACAAGTCGGGCATCACCATCCGTCTGAAGGTAGAAGATGTACGCATTATGGGTCGTGCAACGCAAGGTGTCCGTCTCATCAATCTTGAAAAGCGTAACGACCAGATTGGTTCTGTATGTAAGGTGGAATCCGAAAGCGATGAAAACTTGCCGGAAGAATCAATGGAAGGTGAAGAAGACATCTTGACTATTGAACCATTGGAAGAAAACAACGAAGATAATAATAACTAATTGTATAATTAAATCCACAAAATTATGAAGAAAGTATTGTTTACAGTGGCTTTATTGTTTGGAGCATTTGCTGCTTCAGCACAGGTTAGTGTTGTAAAGGAAGCCAAGGCAAAGAAGGGCAATCCGGCAGAAGCTGCAAAGATTATCGAAGCTGCTTTGACTAATCCTGAAACAGCAAACGATCCTGAAACTTGGAAGTTGGCTGGTGATTTCCAAAAGGCTATTTATGATGCAGAAAACGAAAAGCTGTATTTGTCACAAGTTGACAAGAGCAAGGTTGCTGATTTGCCGACATTGTACAATAGCTTGATGAAGATGTTCGAATATTACATGAAGTGTGATGAAGTAGAACAGGCAAAGGTTGCAAGCGGCGAATTGAAAAAGGCTAAGTTGAGAAAGAAGAATGCAGATGCTTTGTTGGCAGTTCGTCCGAACTTGGCTAACGGTGGTATCGAAGCATTCAATACAAACGACTATGAGGCTGCTCAAAAGTACTTTGGTTTGTATGTAGATGTAATCGAACACCCGATGTTTGCAGACAAGGCAGAAGCATTGAAGGCAGATACATTGAATTCTTTGTATGCCAACTATGCTACTATGGCTGCTGGTTTGCGTGATCCTAAGGATGTAGATGCCGTTATCAAGTATGGTACAATTGGTAAGGAAAGTGCTTCTGAAGGTTGGAGAGGCTTGATGTTTATGGCTGAAGTTTATGGTAACAAGGAAAACGGTGACTCAATCAAGTGGTACGAAACAGTAAAGGAAGGTACTCAGAGATTCCCGGAACAAGATTTCTTTGTAGGTAACCTTATGGATTATTATTTGCAAAAAGGCAAGTTCGATGAAGGTTTGGTAGAAATAGACAAGCTGATTGCTGGTAATGAAAAGCCGTTCTATTGGTATGTAAAGGGTGCATTGCTTTATGAAAAGAAGGATTATGCCGGTGCTCATGCAGCACTTGATAAGGTAATTGCTGCTGGTGAAAATATGGTTGCAGAAGCATACGCAAAGAAGGGTGACTGTTACTTCTTCCCGGCACAAGTCATTGTAGATGAAAACTCAAATCTCTCTATCGATGATCCAAAGTACAATGCGAATGAAGCTAAGATCAAGGAAGCTTACGAATTGGCTAAACCTTTCTATGAAAAAGCTAAGGAATTGGCACCGGATAACAAGAACATTTGGGGTCAGATGTTGCTTAGAATTTATTGGAAGTTAAATAAGGCTGATTATGAAGCTTTGGAAAAAGAAATGGCTTACTAATATTTAAGTTCTTTATATATAAAAAGCCTCAAGCATTTGCTTGGGGCTTTTTTATGTTCAAGCAGATTTTATAGGGTAATGAAAGCAAAACTCCATCTTTGTCCTTTGAAGGTCTTGGGAATATAAAGCTTGATTTCATTGTCACCTTTCTTCAAATGGATGGTAACAGGTTCGCGCATCCAATAAAATTGTTCATCGGTATAAGGAAGTTCTTCTTCGGGTTTTGCCCAAGTGTTGAAATGAAATGCATATTTTTCGGGTTCATTCCATTTTTGGCTTGGTGAAATTTCATTTCCATTTACAAAAAGTTTTCCTTGGTTTTCCCATTCTCCTTGTTTGCCGATACCGCCAGACATTCTATTGGAACGTGCGGCGGCTTCAAAACCTACCCATGCTTCTATTGTTTTTTCTTCTTCTGAATATATATGGGTGAAAGCCCATGCGGATATTGTGTCCCCGATATGAAGTGAATTGGCCCTGCAAAGATCATTCACGTCAATTGCACCACCTCTTGCTTTCAACGTGTCATTGTCTCCAATTTTAATTTTCCATGACATTGCCGCATTGGGGTACCAGCGGATATCCTGATTCTTCAGGATTATATCTTTATGATGAGACATCTTTTCCTCAAAAGCAACAAGTTCTTCCCAACTTCCTTCGCCACCATTCCAAAAACGTTCGGCAAAAGTCATCATTCCGTTAATCATTCCGTTATGTAGAGCAATGCGTGACTTATCGGCAACACGGACATCATTCCATAAACATAATATACCACCGAGAGCATTCGTTGTATCTGGCACTTCTTGGGCGCAAGCTCTATGAAGGAAAGTCTTGTTAGTAAAATAAATAGGATCGTAATAGTTGAGATATCCCATAAACGAATCCACATATCGGCCTCCCTTTTTCGCACTGGCGGCATTTGAACCTGCTGCGGTATTCCAAATTTGTCGGATAGTTGTGGAGTCGGCAGGTAATCCTGGGTCCCAAGCCATAGCTATGCGTCCATATTTTTTACACAAATTTTCTGTAAATGCCATAAATCCTTTAGGATCGGCAATATAGACTTCATCAGAACCTATATGTAGATAGGGGCACATGGAGGCAGGAATTTCAGAGCAGAATTCTTCTATACATTTTTCAAGGACTTTCATGCCTTCTTTGGAATCCATAGTGAATCCGAAAGTGTTTTTAAAATAAGCTGAATGTCCTGGCATATCAATTTCGGGGATGATGGTAATTCCTCGTTCTTTTGCATATCCTATTAATTCTCGGATTTCATCATAGGTATAGAACTTGCCGCAATCGCGACCAGGACGTTGATATTGCGCATCATTAAGCTGGGGAAATATCTTGCATTCTATTCGCCATGCCGGATAATCCGTCAGATGCCAATGGAAATAGTTGATTTTATACAATGACATTAGATCGATTGTTTCTTTCAACATCTCTAATGTTTGGTAGTTGCGGCCTGTATCATGCATAAATCCTCTTATGGGGTAGGCTGACCAGTCATGAATTTCTACGTCGGGAATACAACCGCTCTCATTCGTAAGCTGAGATAAAGTCTGTTTGGCCCAAATTTCGTTACCTTCAATTACAACATGTCCTTTACTTGATTTTAAATAATATTCATCGTTGCTATGAGGAAATTTTAGATTGTCTCTTTTTTCTGAATTAACGACCTCTTTAATGGGGTATAACTTATTGTCTTGAATAGTAAATTCTTTTGGAGTAGGTATGATGTTTTCTTTATTGAATCTGTTATTATCAGCACATGATAACAAAAACAATGAAGTTAGAAATAATAATATAACCTTTTTCATAGATTTCTAAGTTAATGGGGATATATAAAAGGATAATATAAACTAAAAAGAGGCTTAATCCCAAAAGATTAAGCCCCAATTTATAGATAATCGTGTATCTTTTCAGTTTTGATTATTCTTCAACAGCAGCCTGAGCAGCAGCCAAACGTGCGATAGGCACGCGGAACGGAGAACAAGATACGTAGTTCAAACCTACCTTGTGACAGAACTTCACTGAAGAAGGTTCACCACCATGTTCACCACAGATACCGCACTTCAAGTCTGGACGTACTGAACGACCCTTTTCAACTGCCATGTTAACCAACTGACCTACACCGTTCTGGTCGAGTACCTGGAATGGGTCAACCTTCAAGATCTTCTTTTCCAAGTAAACCGGCAAGAATGTAGCGATGTCGTCACGTGAGTAACCGAATGTCATCTGAGTCAAGTCGTTTGTACCGAATGAGAAGTATTCAGCACGGCTTGCAATACGGTTAGCTGTCAAAGCAGCACGTGGGATTTCAATCATTGTACCAACCTTGAATGGAATTTCGATGCCTTCTTCTGCGAACAATGCAGCAGCAGTACCACGGATAACCTTTTCCTGAGCTTCGAATTCATACAAGATACCTGTCAACGGAACCATGATTTCTGGATGTGGGTCGAAACCTTCCTTCTTCAACTGGATACAAGCACCCAAGATAGCGCGTGTTTGCATTTCAGTGATTTCTGGATATGTGTTACCCAAACGACAACCACGGTGACCCAACATCGGGTTAGCTTCGCACAAGCTTTCAACACGTTGCTTGATAGTCTGTACAGAAACGCCCATTGCTTCAGCCATTTCTTCCTGACCCTTCTTATCGTGTGGTACGAATTCGTGCAAAGGTGGGTCAAGCAAACGTACGTTCACTGGACAACCGTCCATAGCCTTGAAGATACCGTAGAAGTCAGCCTTCTGGTATGGCAACAACTTAGCCAATGCCTTCTTGCGACCTTCAGCATCCGGAGACAAGATCATTTCACGCATAGCAACGATCTTTTCTGCTTCGAAGAACATGTGTTCTGTACGGCAAAGACCGATACCTACAGCACCGAAATCACGAGCAACCTTAGCATCGTGTGGAGTATCAGCATTTGTACGAACTACCAACTTAGTGTGCTTTTCGCAAAGAGCCATCAAGTCAGCGAAGTCACCTGATACTTCAGCAGCCTTAGTTTCTACCTTACCATTATATACTTCACCTGTTGTACCGTTGATTGAGATGAAATCACCTTCCTTCAATACGATACCGTCGATTTCTACTGTACGAGCCTTGTAGTCAACGTTGATTGCACCAGCACCTGATACACAGCACTTACCCATACCACGAGCAACTACGGCAGCGTGAGAAGTCATACCACCACGAGCAGTCAAGATACCTTCAGCAACAGCCATACCAGCCAAGTCTTCCGGAGAAGTTTCGATACGTACCATAACTACCTTCTTGCCATTAGCAGCCCATTCAGCAGCATCTTCAGCGAAGAATACAATCTGACCTGTAGCAGCACCCGGAGAAGCAGGCAAACCGCGAGTCAAAACCTTGGCGTTCTTCAAAGCAGCCTTATCGAATACAGGGTGGAGGAGTTCGTCCAACT
>JAFQBF010000083.1 GCA_017416735.1 Bacteroidaceae bacterium
GCTGAAAACGGCGCAACTGTTGAATTTGAAAAGGTATTGTTGGTAGACAACAATGGTACTGTAACTGTAGGTGCTCCTACTGTAGAAGGTGCTAAGGTCGTTTGTGAAGTAGTTTCTCCGCTTGTAAAGGGTGACAAGGTTCTTGTTTTCCACAAGAAGAGAAGAAAAGGTTACAGAAAACTGAACGGTCACCGTCAGCAGTTTACTGAATTGACTATTAAACAAGTTATTGCTTAATCATTAAAAAAGTAAGAAAGACATGGCACATAAGAAAGGTGTAGGTAGTTCTAAGAACGGCCGCGAATCAGCAAGTAAGAGATTAGGCGTTAAGATTTACGGTGGTCAGGCTTGTAAGGCTGGTAACATCATCGTTCGTCAGAGAGGTACAGAATTCCACCCGGGTACTAACATGGGTATGGGTAAGGACCACACTCTTTTCGCTTTGGTAGATGGTACTGTAAACTTCAAGGTAACTCGCGAAGACAAGCGCATTGTTTCCGTAATCCCTGCTGAAGCTTAATCAGTTACACATAAACGGTATAAAAAGGATGCATTATTGATGCATCCTTTTTCGTTTTTATAACCACCTTATCAAAATTTTATCTATCTTTGCAAGTCATAAATGAAAAACAAATAAAATAACATAGATATGCTTACCATCAAACAAATTACAGACAACACGGAAGCCGTTATCCGTGGATTGGAAAAGAAGCATTTCAAGAATGCACAGGAAACCATTGAACAGGTGCTCGCTTTCAACGACAAGCGCAAGAGCACTCAGAATGTACTCGATAAGAACTTGGCGGAAGTAAACGCCATCTCGAAGTCCATCGGTATGCTGATGAAGGAAGGCAAGAAGGACGAAGCCGAAGCTGCCAAGGCTCGCGTGGCCGAAATCAAGGAAGCCAACAAGACTTTGCAAGCTGAAATGGACAAGGCTCAGGAAGACTTGAACAACTTGCTCTACACCATCCCTAACATCCCTTACGATGAAGTACCCGAAGGCAAGACTGCTGAAGACAACGTCGTAGAAAAGACAGGTGGTATGGAAACTGAACTTCCGGAAAATGCCCTTCCTCACTGGGAGTTGGCAAAGAAGTACGACTTGATTGACTTCGACCTCGGTGTGAAGATTACCGGTGCAGGTTTCCCTGTATATAAAGGTAAGGGTGCCCAGTTGCAACGTGCCCTCATCAACTTCTTCCTGGACGAAGCCCGCAAGTCAGGCTACACTGAAATTATGCCTCCTACCCTCGTGAATGCTGCATCGGGTTATGGTACCGGTCAGTTGCCAGACAAGGAAGGTCAGATGTATCATTGCCAGCTCGACGACTTGTATTTGATTCCGACTGCCGAAGTACCTGTAACCAACATCTATCGCGATGTGATTTTGGACGAAAAGCAATTGCCTATCAAGAATTGTGCATACACTCAGTGTTTCCGTCGTGAAGCCGGTTCTTATGGTAAGGATGTACGTGGTTTGAACCGTCTGCACGAATTTTCAAAGATTGAAATCGTCCGTATCGACAAGCCGGAACATAGCAAGGAATCACACAAGGAAATGTTGGAACACGTGGAAGGTTTGTTGCAGAAGCTCGAACTTCCGTACCGCATCCTCCGTCTTTGTGGTGGCGATATGAGCTTCACTGCTGCCCTTTGCTTCGACTTCGAAGTTTATTCAGAAGCACAGAAGCGTTGGTTGGAAGTAAGTTCTGTATCCAACTTCGACACTTACCAAGCCAACCGTTTGAAGTGCCGTTACCGCACCGCTGAAAAGAAGACCGAACTTTGCCACACGTTGAACGGTTCTGCATTGGCATTGCCACGTATCTTGGCAGCCTTGCTCGAAAACCATCAGACACCGGAAGGCATCCGCATCCCGAAGGCATTGGTTCCGTATTGCGGATTCGACTTGATTGATTAATTATTTTAAAGATACCCAGAAGTGTCATTCTGAGCAAAGCGAAGAATCTCGTGAATATTTAATTGTTATTCACGAGATTTTTCATTTTTTAGTTAGAATAAATAAGCGAGTGACATCCACACTCCTTTACGTTTTAAAGGTTGAGGGGAACTACCAATCATAAATTGTTCGATTGTCCTTCCTAATGGGAGATTGTAATTTACCCCTACTTGAAAATGTCGGAACAATCTAACACCTGCACCCACATTAAAGCTTGCAGCCCAATGATTGGCATATTCACCATCACTAAATTCCATTAGATATGTCAATTGAGGGCCCAAACTTAAATAAGGCTTCAACATTCCACTCTGCAGAAAACTCCATTTAATATTTAAGGGCATCTCTATATATTTATCTGTAAAATCCTTATCATACTTATTATATTCAACTTGATAATAAAGAGCAGAAACATCCGCACTAAACCCTACAAGAGGCAAAGAAACATCCAACATAGGACCAATAAACCATCCAAGTCCTTCATTGCGTTTCTCTACATCAGTTACACTTATACCACCCTTCACCCCCCAACGAAATGACTGAGCATTTACCAACACTATTGGTGATAAAGCCATTATAACAATTAATAATAGAATTCTTCTCATAAGCATATATAGTATTAAGGTATAATTTGATAGACCATTCTTTTATTTTTGCAATATACAAAAAAAAGTCAACACACAAATATTTAAACGCAAGTCTCCTGCCTATTTTTATTTTTTTAACAAATAATCCATCTCAAGTTTACTATTGATGAATTAACAATAAAATGTTTCCTTTATTATTTCTTTCACTTTTATAAATATTATGTATCTTTGCAACCGCAAACAAAAAGAAAGTAAATAACTCAATATACCAACAAAATCACAGAGCTATGAATAAAATCATAAGCAAGTCACAGTTTTCAGAAAAGGTCTTCAAGTTAGAGATTGAAGCGCCACTGATTGCGAAGTCACGCCGCGCCGGTCACTTCGTGATTGTACGTGTGGACGAAAAGGGAGAGAGAATGCCATTGACCATTGCAGGTTCGGATGTAGAAAAAGGAACCATTACCTTGGTAGTACAAACTGTCGGTTTGTCATCCACCAAGCTTTGCAAGCTCAATGAAGGCGATTATGTACTCGACGTGGTAGGTCCGCTTGGACAAGCTACTCATATTCAGAATTTCGGTACCGTGGTATGTGCCGGTGGTGGTGTAGGTGTCGCTCCGATGCTTCCTATCATTCAGGCATTGAAAGCTGCGGGAAACCGTGTCATCTCCGTACTTGCCGGACGTAGCAAGGAATTGATTATCCTGGAAGACGAAGTTCGTGCTTCATCCGATGAAGTCATCATTATGACGGATGACGGTTCTTACGGAACCAAGGGTCTTGTGACCGAAGGTATCGAAAGTGTCATCAAGCGTGAAAAGGTCGATAAGTGTTTCGCTATCGGTCCTGCCATTATGATGAAGTTCTGCTGCTTGCTGACCAAGAAATACGAAATCCCGACCGATGTATCTTTGAATACGATTATGGTGGATGGTACCGGTATGTGTGGTGCTTGCCGTATCACCGTAGGTGGCAAGACCAAGTTCGTTTGCGTGGATGGTCCTGAATTCGACGGTCACCAAGTGGATTTCGACGAAATGTTCAAGCGTATGGGTTCGTTCAAGGATGTGGAACGTGAAGAAATGTCTCACCTCGAACAACACGTTTGCAAGGTGGAACCACATATCAAGGAAGCGGAAGCTGCTGTTGCTGCTGAAAAGAAAGAACAGACTCCGATGGAAGTGCTCCTCGACCGCAAGGCTCCTTGGCGTGAAGAACTCCGCAAGGCGATGAAGCCGAAGGAACGTACTGCTATCCCTCGTTGTCCGATGAATGAACTCGATCCGGTTTATCGTGCTACAACCCGTACCGAAGAAGTGAACACCGGTTACACTAAGGAACAGGCGATGACCGAAGCCAAGCGATGCCTCGACTGCGCCAACCCGACTTGTATGCAAGGTTGCCCGGTAAGCATCAACATTCCTTCGTTCATCAAGAACGTAGAACGTGGCGAGTTCCTCGAAGCTGCCCGTGTATTGAAGCATACCTCTGCCCTTCCGGCTGTATGCGGTCGTGTTTGTCCGCAAGAAAAGCAATGCGAAAGCCAGTGTATGCACTTGAAGATGAACGAACCGGCTGTTGCTATCGGTAACCTCGAACGCTTCGTGGCCGACTATGAACGCGAAAGCGGTAACATTGCCCTTCCGGAAATTGCTCCGGCCAATGGCATCAAGGTAGCCGTAGTAGGTTCAGGTCCTGCCGGTTTGAGCTTTGCAGGCGATATGGTGAAGTTGGGTTACGATGTAACCGTCTTCGAAGCCTTGCACGAAATCGGTGGTGTGTTGAAGTATGGTATTCCTGAGTTCCGTCTCCCGAACAAGATTGTGGATGTGGAAATCAACAACCTCGAAAAGATGGGTGTAAACTTCGTGAAGGACTGCATCGTGGGCAAGACCATCAGTGTAGAAGAACTCCAAGCCGAAGGTTACAAAGGTATCTTCGTGGCATCGGGTGCCGGCTTGCCGAACTTTATGAACATCCCAGGGGAAAACAGCGTGAACATTATGTCATCCAACGAATACCTCACTCGTGTGAACTTGATGGATGCTTCGAACCCTGATACCGATACTCCGATTAACCCAGCCAAGAATGTAATGGTAGTGGGTGGTGGTAACACCGCTATGGACTCTTGCCGTACCGCCAAGCGTCTCGGTGCCGAAAAGGTATTCATCGTTTATCGTCGTAGCGAAGCCGAAATGCCGGCTCGTCTCGAAGAAGTGAAGCACGCCAAGGAAGAAGGCATCGAATTCCTCACTCTCCACAACCCGTTGGAATACATTGCCGACGAAAAGGGTGCCGTGAAGCAAGTGGTTCTTCAGAAGATGGAACTCGGTGAGCCGGATGCTTCGGGTCGTCGCAGCCCTGTCGCTATTCCGGGTGCTACTGTAACCCTCGACATCGATATGGCCGTAGTTGCCGTAGGTGTATCTCCTAACCCGATTGTTCCGACTTCCATCAAGGGCCTGGAACTCGGTCGCAAGAACACCATTGCCGTGAACGAACAGATGCAATCGTCCATCCCGACTATCTTTGCCGGTGGTGACATCGTTCGTGGTGGTGCAACGGTCATCCTTGCTATGGGTGATGGCCGCAAGGCTGCCGCTTCTATGCACGAAACGTTGAGCAAGTAAATATTGTCATTCAGAACGAAACGAAGTGTAGTGAAGAATCTCGGAAACGTAAAGTAAATGTTACCGAGATTCTTCACTTCGTTCAGAATGACATTTTATTCTTAAAACCGATAATACACCTCCACCACCGCATTGAAAGGACGAATCCGATACTCGCTGTAACTGCGAGTCAAATCCCCTAACATCGTAGATGCATAGCGCTTCTCATTCAGCAAATTGGATAAACGAAGGTTTATCTCACAATGAGAAGA
>JAFQBF010000011.1 GCA_017416735.1 Bacteroidaceae bacterium
GTGCGCCGTGTGGGTAAACAACTCGGAATGCCTGAGCATCTCATAGAACGTCATCCCTTCCCGGGTCCGGGCTTGGCGGTACGCATCTTGGGCGAGGTGACGCCGGAGAAGGTGACCATCCTGCAAGAAGCCGACGACATCTTTATCCGCGCCCTTCGCGGATGGCAGACGGAAGACGGCACTTCGCTTTACCATCAGGTGTGGCAGGCCGGGGTTGTCCTGCTTCCGGTGCAGAGTGTAGGCGTGATGGGCGACGAACGTACCTACGAACAGGCCGTCGCCCTGCGTGCCGTGACCAGCACCGATGCCATGAGTGCAGATTGGGCACACTTGCCGTATGAGTTTTTGGCCAAGGTAAGCAATGACATCATCAATCGGGTAAAAGGAGTGAACCGGGTGACTTATGACATCTCTTCCAAGCCGCCCGCCACGGTAGAGTGGGAATGATGGGATTAGAAATTAAAAAACAGAAAAACAATGGAAGCTAAATATATATTTGTAACAGGCGGTGTGGTCAGTTCCTTGGGCAAAGGAATCATCTCGGCCTCCATCGGTAAATTACTGCAAGCACGGGGCTATCGGATTACGATTCAGAAATTCGACCCTTACATCAACGTTGACCCCGGTACACTGAACCCGAACGAGCATGGCGAATGTTATGTCACGGCAGACGGATGCGAGACCGACCTTGACTTGGGACACTATGAACGTTTTACGGATATTCAGACTACCTGTGCCAACAATGTGACTACGGGGAAAATCTATCAGCGTGTCATTGCCAAAGAACGGAACGGCGACTATTTAGGTAGAACCGTTCAAGTGGTACCGCACATTACGGACGAAATCAAACAGCGGATGTTGGCTTTGGGCGAAACCGGAGATTATGACTTCGTGGTAACTGAAATAGGTGGAACGGTGGGCGACATCGAGAGCCTGCCTTTCTTGGAGTCTATCCGTCAGTTGAAATGGGAATTGGGCAGGAGTGCCATCTGTGTGCATCTCACTTATGTTCCTTATATCGCTGCGGCAGGAGAATTGAAGTCGAAACCTACGCAACATTCCGTAAAGGAATTGCAAGGATTGGGATTGCAACCCGATGTACTTGTGCTCCGTGCAGAACATGAGTTGAAGCGCAGTCTTTTGGACAAGGTGGCGGGCTTTTGCAATGTCGATAAGGATTGCGTCATACAGAGTATCGACCTTCCTTCCATTTATGAAGTTCCCTTGCGTATGGCAGCCCAACAGCTCGACCAGGTGATATTGAAGAAATTCGGCATGGAGGTAACTGGCGAGGTGAACCTCACCGCCTGGCATCGTTTCTTAGAACGGAGAGCCAAGGCGGAACGCATTGTTCATGTAGCGTTAGTGGGAAAATACGACCTACAGGATGCTTACAAGTCTATTCTGGAATGTCTGTCACAAGCGGGTACTTACAACGACTGCATCGTGAAGACTCACTTTGTCCGGAGCGAAGGACTCACCCCAGAAACGGTAACAGCACAATTGGCATGCATGGACGGTGTCATCATTTGTCCGGGCTTCGGTTCACGGGGCATAGAAGGAAAAATAATTGCGGCTGAATATTGCCGTACAACCGATAAGCCTACCTTAGGCATTTGCCTGGGCATGCAGATGATGGTCGTGGAATATGCCCGTAACGTGCTGGGATATAAGGATGCGAACAGCAGCGAGACCGACCCGCAAACTCCGCATCCGGTCATCGCCTTGATGGAGGAGCAGAAAAGCGTGACGCAAATGGGCGGAACAATGCGATTGGGTGCATCTGCCTGTCGGTTGGCGCTTCATTCAAAAGCACATATCGCTTACGGTCGTCAATACATTATGGAGCGCCATCGACACCGGTATGAATTCAACAATGCCTTCCGACCGGCTTTTGAAAAAGCAGGCATGACATGTAGCGGCATCAATCCCGACAATGAACTGGTGGAGATTGTCGAGGTTCCCGCCTGTCGCTGGTATGTGGGTGTACAGTTCCATCCGGAATATACAGGAACGGTACTCCATCCCAATCCGCTGTTTGTTTCATTCGTAGGCTATATGGTTTAACTATTGGCTGTTCATCCGCAAGAAAGATTTGACATTTATCAAATAAATGGGCGTATTTTTCACTTTTTGCCATTATTTCAATCCTATATATTTCATTTTGCCATACCTTTGTTGCGTAAAACAAGAGAAACTAAAAGAAAGCAAGAACGATAAAACAACATTTTCAATAGGCAAAAGTTATTAACCCAACCTTCCGACAGGAAGGACTTAAAAATTTTGAAGGATGAAAAAGATTGTAGATTTTATCAAGTCTGTATTTGCAGACCATTCTGGGGGTGTGAATATTAAAAATTACAGAAAGATAAACTTTTGGTGTCCCACCGGAATGAATCCCATTATGCATTAAACAAAAGAAACAACATTAACATGTATAGATTATGAAAAGACTATTTTTATCCGTTATTACGGTTTTATGCTTGCAGACCGTATGTTTTTCACAGGAAAAGTTAAAAGTCACTGATTGGAATATGGAAATGCATCTTTCTAAATTGTCTCGATATTTAGAATTAAATTCCATTCAATACGGTCGTGTAGCCGATGCCATCGACTTCTTTTCCGACAAAATGAACAGTGCCAAGTATTCGACGGGGAAACGACAAATCAGATATCTGAATGAAGCTGTATATGGCAACTTGAAACTGATGAAAAGTACATTAAGCCAAGACCAATATAAAAAGTATTTACGCATATTAAACAGCCAATTACGCAACAAAGGATTGAACCCTTACATAAAGAGTACTTCTGATTTTGTAGCACAGAATAAAATCATAACATACTAAAGACAAAGAATCACCAGAACACTTTGAGTCCATGTTAAAAAAGGACTATTTCTGTTAACTCTGTTTTTTGAAACGAGGAGAGTATGAATATACCCTCCTCGTCATTTTATATCTTGGACGAACGGACGCGGCTCAATGTTTCCAAGGACATTTGAAGATAAGAAGCGATATAGGTAAGAGGTGCTCTTTTTACGATTTCCGGGAAAAGTTGCATCAGTCTTGCGTATCTGTCCTTTGCCGATTCAAAACGAAGCATATCCGCTTTCACCTGTGAAAGTATCAAGGAGTCCTCAAAAAAACGTCGATACAAACAGGACATATCACAATTCGTTTCCGACAGTTCTTCCATGATGTCACGTGGAATTTCCCATACGATACTCGGCTCCAAGGCTTCCATCAACAAATGTGTGGGGGTGCGGCGGAAATAACTTTCAATACACCATACCACACCACTCCCCTCGCACGAAAGATGTTCCGTCATATCTTTCCCGTGTTTGACGTAATACTGCCGCAGCAATCCCCGTTCAATATACAACAAGTTGCTGCACACTTCACCTTCGGCTAAGACAATATCCCCCTTGTGGTATTTTTTACATTGAATGACACTGGCAAACAAACGTATGTTTTCCAATTTCAACTTTCGATGAGGACAAGTTTCCTCAATAATCTGTTTAGCTATTTCAAATTGACGGCTCATAGATTTATACGTGTTTTGAATGTTTTCTCATGGACAAAGATACGTCAAAAAACTCAATTATCCTAAAAAACGCCCTTTTGCTTTAAAGACATCCCTTTCACACGAATATGTAATTAAGGTAGGAAAACCCATAATTCATATCTGCCTACAGCCACTCCAAATAATTTTCGGGAGTTACCACCGCTTCCTGTGCCACTGGATAAGTTTTCAGAAAGACTGCAGGAAGCGGAGTTGTCTTCTTTCTCGGGTTCCATTTCATTTCAAACGCCGTAAACTGTCCATCAGCTTCTTCAATATAATCAATTTCTTGCTGTTGGGTAGTACGCCAAAAATAGCTTTTTGCATATCGCCCCTCATATTCATTGGCTTTTATCCGCTCACTGATGAAGAAATTCTCCCACAAAGCCCCCACATCATTACGCATAGAAAGAGGAGCAAAATTCTGGATAACGGCATTGCGTATGCCATTGTCGTAGAAATAGACCTTCTTGCTCTTTTTCAGCTCCGTCCTCAGATTGCGATTGAATGCTCCCAAACGGAAGACGATGTAACACTTCTCCAACAAATCGATATACTTCTCTACCGTCTTGCTATCCGACCCTACCGTTTGAGCTATTTCGTTATACGAAACTTCACTCCCTACCTGCAAAGCCAATGCAACCAACAACTTTTCCAATAATGCAGGACGACGCACATCTTCAAGAGCTAATATATCCTTATAAAGATAACTGCCCGCAATGTTCATCAGCAGTTCCTTCGCCTCGTCGGCATGATTCACTATATCGGGATAAGAACCATAGATTAGCCTTGACTCCAACGATTGCTTTACGGCTATCAGTCCGCCATGCTCCAAAAGTTCACGGGTCGAGACAGGGAAAAGATGATATTCGTATTTGCGTCCCGTCAACGGCTCGTTCAACCGGTTCTGCAATTCAAAGGAAGAAGAACCCGTCACCAACAGTTGTACCTCGGGAAAATTATCCGTTATCCGTTTCAGCGTCATGCCTATCTCCGGCACACGTTGAGCCTCATCAATCACCACCACACGATGCTTCCCTATCATCAGTTTCAGTTCCGTCAGATTCATTCCTGCCAACAATTCCTTCACCTCCGGTTCATCACAATTCAGCATCAGCACCGGTTCCTCCAATTTCTCAGTGATTTGACGAAACAATGTACTTTTGCCTACCTGACGTGCCCCAATCACAATGATAGCCTTTCCTTTGAACAGATTTCCTTCTATCCGTTGTTGCAATGTTCTTGTTATCATACCTTCCTTCTGTTTTTATTCTCCACAAAAATAAGGTAAAAAAACACCTAATCCAAAAAATCATATATATTTTTCGGATTATAATCCAAAAAGTTAGCGTAATTTTTCGGATTAGGCATTAAAAGACATTGAACATTGTCAGACAAAACGGAACATTGGAAGGACTGGCCGAACTCGATTATCATTGGGGGAAACACCTCTTCGACACAAGCGGCAGCACTTATACCGAATCTGCCACATGAATCTTGTCCTATATATTACCAAAAACGCCTAAACTCAAATCCGTAAGGGAAACTAAACCTTCGTATGCTTCAGCTTATATTCCTTGGGAGATACACCCGTGTATAGTTTGAAATACTTCCGGAAGGTGAATTGCTCAGGGAAGTTCAACTCTTGTGCTACCTCCTTGATACTGGCACGATTCTGACGCAAGAGCTTCTTGGCTTGATTGATAGTAACAAGCAAAATCCATTCCGAAGGTGTGCGGTGCGACACTTTCTTAATCATTCTAGTGAAATGGTTGGAAGAAACGTTCAGTGTATCAGCATAAAACTTGACTTGGCGATGCGTCTTGTAGTGCTGGAAGAGCAAGAATATGAACCGAATCATCAAGAGCCGCTCCTTCTCCATCTCCTCCTGCGGTGTGTCCGCTTGTTGCCGAATGAACATCCTTGCGAAATCCAATACGGTAGCTTGCTCCAACAAGGCAATGATGCGACTGGTTATCTGATAGGTTTTGGATGACACATCCAAATCCGCCAACTCCCGTTTCCGTTCATCAATCTGACGTTTCCGTTCCAACAAAAGCGTTTGTTCTGCCACATCCAATGGATAATGGAACCTGTTCTGCCGCAACAACCCATGCACCACATCGATGTTACCATCCGTAATGGGAGCAAGTACCTCCATCTCATCCTCGAAGACAGACACCATCTCAAAGTCCTCATATTCCCTCACAGAACTAATTTGCACCAAAGGCGACTTGACCATCGCATCACCCGCACAGAGGCAGCACAATTGGTCGTTTACCACCATTTCGCACCGTCCCTTCACACAGAGATACAGCCCGATATACATATCGCCTTCTATGAAACCCAAAGTATCCATGATGCAAATATAGTTATTTTGCCCAAATAAGCGATTGATTGATAACACCCAAATCCGAGCAATGGTGGATTTTGCTCAATTTATGCATAGTATTGGCATTTATTGTTTATCCAAAACATTCTATCTTTGTATCAAACATTCAAACAAATGAAATTATGAAACATATTTGTTTATTATGTGGGATGATGTGGTTGGCGTTTTCAGCCTCCGCCCAATCGTTGGACGAATGTCGCCGGTTGGCTCGTGAACACTATCCCGAAATAAGGCAGTACGACCTGATTACTCAAACTGAGCTGTACAACTTGTCCAATGCAGCAAAGGCATGGATTCCGCAGATCACCATTTCGGGACAAACCACCTACCAGTCGGCCGCACCCACCTATCCGGAGGCTTTCAGTTCGATGATGCAAACCAACGGCATCCACATGACAGGTGTACAAAAAGACCAATACAAAATAGCCGTTGATGTGTCACAACACATTTGGGATGGAGGCAAATCGAAAGCCGGGCGTGCCCTTGCCAAAGCAGAAGCAGAAGAGCTACGTCGTAAAACAGATGTTTCGCTTTACGATATCCAATCACGGGTGGATAATATCTACTTCGGCATCTTGCTTTTGGACGAGCGCCAAGCACAGACAGAAGCATTGATTGCCCTCTTGGAGAGCAATCTCGCACGAATGCGTACCTATTATAAAAACGGAGTAGCCATGCAAACCGATGTGGACATCCTCGAAGCCGAACTCTTGACCGCCCGACAAACGCTTGGTCAAGTGGAATCCTCACGCAGCAGTTATCGCCGCATGCTGGAAATCTTCATCGGACAAGCACTCACTTCCCCTCGATTGGAACGACCTACCATGAAGGACGTCGGAAGCCGTACTTCTGCCCGTCCCGAACTCGCCTTGTTCGATGCACAGACGAATAAATTGGAAGCCCAACGGAAAGCGATTCATGCATCCCTCATGCCACGATTCAGCGCCTTTGCGCAAGGATACTACGGCTACCCGGGATTGGACATGTTCAAAAGCATGACATCATCGGACGGGACACTCAATGCACTCGTCGGCTTACGAATGTCGTGGAACATCGGTACATTCTACACCAAGAAAAATAACCTCGAAAAACTCAATATCGCCCAAAAGCAAATTGCCGTCGGAAGGGACATCTTCTTGTTCAACACCGAAATGCAGACCATCCAAGAGGACGGAGAAATCGACCGGCTTCGTAAAGCCTTAGAAGAAGATAACCGCATCGTGGAACTTCGCCAAAGAGTACGGAAGGCAGCAGAGTCCCAACTTGTCAACGGAGTCATCGACACCACTGACTTGTTGCGCAAGATTACCGACGAGACCACCGCAAACCTCAACCGCAGCACCCACGAAATCGAACTGCTGCAAGCTATCTATAAACTGAAAACCACCCTCAACCAATAAGATTATGAAACGAATCGCATACATCGCCATCCTGATGCTTACAGCATCGTGTGGCAAACAGACAACCTTTGATGCACAAGGAACATTCGAAGCCACGGAAATCGTCGTATTTTCCGAAGCAACCGGTAAAATCCTCCACTTCGAAGCCGAAGAAGGGACCTTGGTGGAAGCCGGGCAACAAGTGGGAGCTATGGACAGCCTGCAACTCCACTTGCAACGCAAGCAGTTGATAGCCCAACAGTCGGCATTGCTCAATTCCCGACCGGATGTCAAGAAACAAGTGTCTTCGCTCCGCGAGCAGATTGCCAAGCAGAAGAGTGAACTCCAACGGGTAGAGAACATGTTGCGCGACGGTGCAGCCACTCCAAAGCAACACGACGACATCAACGCCCACATCCGTGTTTTGGAAGGACAATTGGAAGCCACCCTCTCCACACTCGGCAAGAACACGGCCAGCATCAACGACAACTCCGCCTCCCTCGAGGCACAGATAGCCGCCTTGGACGACCGCATTGCCAAATGTCACATCATCGCTCCCACTAACGGAACGGTCTTGGTGAAATATGCCGAAGCGGGTGAACTGGCCACCGTAGGCAAGCCACTGATGAAGATAGCCAATCTTGAAAAGATATACCTCCGTGCCTATTTCACCTCCGACCAACTCGCCAACATCCGCTTGGGAGATACCGTTAAGGTAATAGCCGACTTCGGAGGCGATGAACAGCATGAGTACGAAGGACGGATTGCATGGATTTCATCTGAAAGCGAGTTTACCCCCAAAAACATTCAGACCAAGGATTCGCGCGCCAACCTGGTCTATGCAGTAAAGATAGCTGTCAAGAATGACGGACGACTGAAAATCGGTCTTGCCGGAGAAGTACGATTGTAACTATGAATGCCATAGAGATACATAAGTTGTCGAAAAGTTACGGCAAGGTGCAAGCCCTCCAAGAAGTATCATTCGAGGTACAGCAAGGGGAACTGTTTGGACTCATCGGTCCTGACGGAGCGGGAAAAACAACGCTTTTCCGTTTGCTTACCACCTTGCTCAATCCCGACTCCGGATATGCAACCATTGACGGATACGATATAAACAAAGACTATCTGAGCATCCGTTCACGAGTAGGATATATGCCGGGAAGGTTCTCCCTCTACCCCGACTTGTCCGTAGAAGAGAATCTCCATTTTTTTGCAGCACTGTTCGGCGTGGAAGTGGAAGAGTCATACGACTTGATTGCCCCAATCTACAAGCAGATAGAACCATTCCGCACCCGTCGGGCTGGGAAACTGTCGGGAGGGATGAAGCAGAAACTGGCCTTGTCGTGTGCCTTGATTCATCGCCCCAGCGTACTTTTCCTCGACGAACCTACTACGGGAGTGGATGCCGTATCACGCTGTGAATTTTGGGATATGCTCGGTGGACTGAGACAACGGGGAATCACCATCTTGGTATCGACTCCTTACATGGACGAAGCCAGCCGATGCGACCGGATAGCACTCTGCAACGAAGGACGAATTTTAGACATTGACCGACCTAAAGATATTGTACAAGGCTTTGATTCGCAACTTTATGGCATCAAAGCCAACTCGATGTATTCATTATTGAAAGCCGCCCGTGAGGCGGAAGGCGTGCTGGATTGCTATCCCTTCGGCGAAAGCCATCATCTGATAGTTGATAATAATTTCAGTCTGGATGATTTCCGCAAGCGGCTCAAGCATCTGGAGGGACTGGAAATTGTCCCGATTGCCCCGACCATTGAAGATATGTTCATAAAACTGATGAAGCGATGAATGATGTAGTAATATCTGTACAAAACCTCACCAAACAGTTTGGCGACTTTACAGCCGTCAACAAGATAACGTTTGATGTAAAGCGAGGAGAGATATTCGGTTTCCTTGGAGCCAACGGTGCAGGGAAAACCACCGCCATGCGTATGCTGTGCGGATTAAGCATTCCTACCTCGGGAAAAGGAACGGTAGCCGGATATGACGTGATGCGTGAGAGTGAGAAAATCAAAAGACGCATCGGATATATGAGCCAACGTTTTTCGCTTTACAATGACTTGACCGTATGGGAAAACATCCGTCTGTTCGCCGCCATTTACGGTCTTTTCTCCAAAGCTTTAACGGAACGGGGAGAAGAAATTCTGAAACGGTTGAATCTTTTCAAGGAACGGGACACGTTAGTAGGTTCCTTGCCGTTGGGGTGGAAACAGAAATTAGCTTTTGCCATTGCTACCATCCACCGTCCTGAAATCGTTTTTTTAGACGAACCCACCGGAGGTGTGGATCCTATCACTCGCCGTCAGTTCTGGGAAATGATATACGAAGCTGCGGCCGGTGGTACTACCATCTTCGTTACGACACACTACATGGACGAGGCAGAATATTGTCATCGGGTATCTATCATGGTAGATGGCGAAGTGAAAGCCTTGGATACACCCGCCCATTTGAAACAACAATTCGAAGTCGATACTATGGATGAAGTATTCCGTTTATTGGCTCGTGAAGCAAAGAGAGGAGAAGTATAAATGAAAGGAAATTTTTACTCATTCGTTAAAAAGGAAGCTTTGCATATCCTTCGCGACAAGCGTACCATGCTTGTGGTGATGCTTATACCCATGATGCTGATGTTGCTCTTCGGCTTTGCCATCTCTACCGAAGTAAACAACATCCGTATAGCCATCGTTGCTCCACATCGCACAGACGGAGTAAAAGATGCAGTCGAACGCATTTCGAAGAATGAATATTTCAGTTTCTGTGGGTACATCACTACCGACCAGATAGACCAGAAGCTGCGTTCGAGTGAAGTAAATGCCGTTGTCGTATTTGCCTCGGACTACAACCGTCGGGCTGAACAAGCCGCTTCGGGCATCCCTACCCAACCGATTATCCAACTGATATTGGATGCTTCGAATGTAAACACTGCCGGTTCGGCTACAGCCTATCTGCAGAACATCCTGCTCGGCACAGAGTCACAACAAGCCATGTTCGAAACCCGGATGCTGTTCAATCCACAGATGAAGAGTGCGTACAACTTCGTGCCTGGCATCATGGGACTTATCTTCATCCTCGTCTGTGCCATGATGACATCGGTATCCATTGTGCGTGAGAAAGAGACAGGAACCATGGAGGTGCTGCTCGTTTCACCCGTCCGACCGGTAAAAATCATCTTTGCCAAGATGATACCTTACTTCGCCATTTCCTGCATCGTGCTCGTCACGATTCTTCTTTTAGCCCGATATTTGCTCGGTGTACCCATGTCGGGAGGAGTAGCAGGCATATTCTCGCTATCGTTACTGTATCTGGTCTTGTCGCTTTCACTCGGACTGCTTGTATCAACGATAACCAATACCCAGATAGCAGCACTCCTCCTATCAGCCATGGTAATGATGATGCCCATAATGATGCTGTCCGGTTTGCTCTTTCCCATCGAGAACCTGCCCACCTTCTTTCAGGTGGTATCAAACATCATCCCTGCACGCTGGTATATCGATGCCGTTCGCAAGATGATGATTCAAGGAGAATCCCTTGCAGCCGTTTGGCAAGATGTAGCTATATTGTTAGGAATGACCGCAGCTCTGCTCGGCATTTCATTGAAAAAGTTTAATGACAAATTAGAATAGGCCATGCGTACATTCATCGTATTATTACAAAAGGAGTTTCTGCAGATTCGTCGCAATTCGTTTCTGCCCCGACTGATTGTTGCATTTCCCATATTGGTCATGCTGCTGATGCCACTCATCATGACCATGGATGTACGCAATGTCAATGTAGCCATGGTGGACCTCGACCGTTCCGGCACTTCCCGTCGAATCGCCTCCCACATCGAGGCTTCGGAATATCTCACCTTGGTACAAACCACAGCCGAATACCCTCTTGCCCTGAAAGCATTGGAACAAGGGGACATCGACGTTATCATTCAAATCCCGAATCATTTTGAACGGGACATGGCGGTGTCCATCCCCGAACGTATCAGCATTACGGCCAATGCCGTCAACGCCACAAAGGGAAGCATGGGCATGCAATATGTCATCCAGACCATTGCCCGTACCTTGAAGGAACTGCGTGCAGAGAAAAGCCCGATGAATCTATCTGAAACAATCACCATCGAAAACCGCTATAATCCGACACTCAACTACAGACATTACATGATACCGGCCTTGATGATTATCCTCTTCATCTTGATTTGCGGATTCCTGCCGGCTCTTAGCATTGTCGGCGAAAAGGAAAGCGGCTCCATTGAGCAAATCAATGTTACTCCTATCCCTCGACTGACTTTCATACTTTCCAAGCTTACTCCCTATTGGATTATCGGATTATTCGTCGTAACCATAGCAATGATTGTAGCACGGTTGGTGTATGGTCTCACACCGATTGGTTCCATTGGTGCTATCTATTTGGGTGCCATCCTGTTCATTCTCACCATATCCGGATTCAGTCTTACCATTGCCAACTTCTCGGAAACGATGCAGCAGACCATGTTCGTCATGTTCTTTTTCATCATGACATTCATGCTGATGAGCGGCCTTTTGACTCCCGTCGATTCGATGCCCGAATGGGCACAACGTTTCACGCTGATACTGCCACCCCGATACTTCGTCGAGATACTTCGTTCCATTTATCTGAAGGGTACTACCATCACCGAGTTATGGACCAATTATGTAGTTCTCGGTATTTTTGCCGTCCTTTTCAATTCACTGGCTGCCATTACCTATAAGAAACAAGCATAACTTTCCTAAAGAACATAAAACAAGATTCTGCTTTCATCCTTCAGACTCACTGATTCTCAGTCTGTTTGCGCTGAAGGCAGCCCTGTTTTTGCCTTCAGCGTGCCTTCAACCTCCCCGTTTCCCTCATTTTTTCCACCTGATGCCCTACCTTCCCGACAGGCAGTAAGACAACAAGGAGTATGCCCGTAAGCTTACGCATCCGTTCGATAAAATGTGCTGAAGTTATAACTGTATTACATTAGTGATACTGTTTTATCACAAGAGTAATACAATCGTATCATTCTTATGATACAATAGTATCATTCAAGTAATACAATCGAAACGTCAGCATCTTTTAGCCTATAGATACAAGAAGATACACCCCAAAAAGCCCTTGTTTTCAATAGTGTGGATTTCTCATAAAATACTTGACATCAGCGTTTTCATGCATTATATTTGCAGCAGAAAACCCTTTAAAACTATCCAAAATATGATTCGAAAAATGATGAATTTCCTGAAGAAATGGTGGTCGATGAGACACCTTGAACAAACACAAGTGAAGGACGAAGTTTGTGTAGAAACACGGACAGAAGCATCTCCGGCAAACGAAGGCAAATTGCTCTCGACAAAATTAGAAAGATTCCTGAAGAAGAACTATGAATTCCGCTACAATGTACTGACGGAACAGGCGGAAGTACGTGCCACATGCGAACAGAAGTTCCGTCCCGTCACCCAACGAGTGGCGAACACCCTCTGCTTAGAAGCACAGGAGCAAGGCATCCCGTGTTGGGACAAGGACGTGCTCCGTCTGCTCAACTCCGAACGCCTGACCGACTTCCACCCGCTCCTTACTTATATGGCGGAACTCCCCTCGTGGGACGGCATCGACCGTGTGACTCCCCTCGCCCATCGCATCTCCACGAAAGCGGTATGGGTGAACGGTTTCCATCGCTGGATGTTGGGCGTAGCTGCCCAATGGTCGGGACAGATGGACCGTTGCGCCAACGCCTTGGCTCCGATGCTCATCAGCACCCGTCAAGGGATGGGGAAATCGACCTTCTGTCGTCAGCTCGTGCCGGAATCGTTGGCGAATTATTATACGGACAGCTTCGACCTGACCGCACAGGCGAGTTGCGAACAGAAGCTTTCGCTCTTCGGCCTCATCAACCTGGACGAGTACGACAAACTCTCGCCCCGCAAGCTCCCCTTGCTGAAGAACCTGATGCAGATGACCGCCCTGCATTATCGCAAGGCGCATCGTGTCCAGTACAGCCATCTGCCTCGTATGGCCTCGTTCATCGGCACCTCCAACCGTCGCGACCTGCTGAACGACCCGACAGGAAGCCGACGCTACCTCTGCATCGAAGTGGAGAAGAAGATAGAGAACACGCCCTTGGAGCACAAGCAGCTCTTCGCCCAACTGATGGCGGAACTAACCAATGGCGAGCGTTATTGGTTCACCGGCGAGGAAGAAAAGGAACTGATGAAGCACAACGAGCCGTACTACATCCAGCCCCCTTCGCACGACGTATTCTTCCAATGCTTCCGCCTGCCGGAGAAAGGCGAGGAACATCAGCTGTACACCTCGTCCTACATCTACTCCATCCTGCTGAAGCGTTTCCCCAAAGTGATGCGAGGGATGAACGCCCACCAGTTCGGCAAGACATTGACACTCATCGGTGCGGAGCGAGTGCATACGGTGCAGGGGAATGTGTATCGGGTGGTGGAGGTGTAAAAAAACATGGGTGTGCATCCTATTTTTCATGCACACCCATATTATAATTTTCCCAACAATAAGTCTATAACGATGTCATCAACAAGAATTGACGCAAATGATAATGGCGGATGCCTTGATAATTGGTACCGTCGAAGAATTCATCCATGGAAACTACGATTTTAGGATGAGCATCCCGAATCTGTAACAAATTTCCAAATTCACGGTTCACGGTTTCTTCTGTTGCCAAAAGATAAGTAGCTTGTATGTAAATAGTTTCATCTTTTTTCTGTGCTACAAAGTCAATTTCAGCTTTTTGCAACTGTCCCACGGTTACTTCATACCCCAATCGTACCAAATGTAAATAAATGACATTTTCTATCACCTTTTCCATACTCGAACTACGCCCACTTGCCACCAAACTATTGCGGATACCAATATCTTCAAAATAGAATTTGTCATTGAGTTCAAAAAGACGTTTACCATGTATGTCGTAACGATTAACCCGATTGATAATATAAGCATTACAGAGATATTCCAAATAGTTAAGAATAACTCTGGTTGATGAATCTACCTGTTGACTCTTAAGATATTTCACAATGCTGGATGCCGAAAACACCTTGCCTACATTATCACCGACAAAACGTATCAAGTTCTTTAACAACGGAACATTTCGTATTTCTTCTCGTTCTATGACGTCTTTCAATACAATCGTATGATATACGCTTTTCAAATAATCATCTACCAATTCTGTTTCCTCCAATCCGATGCGGTGCAATTGGGGAAGTCCCCCATATTTGAGATAATTATGCAATGATTGGTTATTGTCAGACAAACGATGAAATGTCAAAAATTCCCGATAATCAAGGCTCTGTATGTGATATTCCACACATCGGCCTGACAAATAAGTACTCAATTCACTTGAAAGCATCTTTGCATTGCTTCCTGTAATGACCATTTCGCACTCGTCATTGGTATGAAAGCTTCGTAAACTCACTTCAAATTCCTTGACGTTCTGTATTTCATCGACAAATAAATAATTCCTTTTATTGGAGAGAAGATTCGATTTTACATATGTAGTCAATTCTTCGTGTGATTGGACGAAAGAAAATTCTTCATTGTCCTTATCTATATATATAACGTGTGCAGCGGAATCTTGAGACAATTCCTTTATGACTTGTCTCATGATAAAACTTTTACCAACTCTCCGTTGCCCAGTGAGCGCAATGATAAATCCTTTACCAAAAAGCTTCTTAACTTTTTCCGTATAATCCGGTCTATTGATGACTTCCATACTTCTATTCAATTATACAACTGCAAAGATAACTATTTTCGTGAAGTATAAAGCACAAATATAGTTTATTTTTAAAATTCGTGAATTATAAGTCACAAAACCAGTTAACCAATGACAAGACATTGACGTTCATCAGCGAGGAGCGAGTGCATACGGTGCAGGGGAATGTGTATCGGGTGGTGGAGGTGTGATGAAACCAGGCTGAAGGCAGAAAGGGAGCTGCCTTCAGCGCAAACCCATTGATAGTCAAAGAGTCTGAAGGCTGAAGGCAGGATTTACACAAACAATGTAGTAGGCGTTACACCTCATCAGGAATCTCTTCCGGACGAAGCGGACGTTTTTTCCAAGGGACGACAAACAGCAATATCGCTATCATCACTATGACCGCCCAAAGGGTATAGCCCGCCATTCCCTTTACCGCCAGGAGCATCGATTGCAAGGAAGCCATTTTCAAGCCCATCGGCCAAGCAATGTCGGGTGAGAGTGTAGTGGTCAGATTACTCAAATGCTGGAGCTGGAAGTATTGCATTCCACAACCATGGCCGACTTGCCTTTCTCTACTTCGTCCCATTGTTCCGTAGTTCTTCCATCGCCTTCCGGCCCGAGCATGTATCGGAAATCACGCTTCAGCAACAGACGGGCAAAGGTGGCAAAGTTCACCGCCATCAACAACAGACGGAGTGCACCGAAAATAATGTTGCACAGGCAAAGCAAATAGATGTTGGTGGTATGCATACACACTTCTCCCAATACAATCCACAAGCAAAAACCCATCAGGAACATCAGCCGATGCCGACGGACGTGAAGCTATAATCAATAGCCACATTCAAGGGATAGTCGCCTATTCAACCTCCCCGATTATTTCTTTTACCAAGACTCCCGTGCCGATGAATTTTTCTCCGTAGTCCTTTTTGAACTTACGGAAATAGGCTTTGTGCCCGGCGCTGATATAGAACCACATTCCGTCGTGCTGATAGAGATACATCACGGAAGCTGAAGGCTTATCTGTAGTTGGAGCCTGCTTCACTTCTTCGCCCCTCTGGTTATCAAACATGCCTTTCTGGTAATAAACTACTCCACCATCGGCTGCCTTTCTTACTGCATAATAAACTTGCTGCAGATAAGCCTGAACTTTGGCGGCAGGGATAGCCGTGATGTCCGGGCCGGTATAGAAGAAGACCTCATCTTTCATGGGCTTGCTCTCTGAACGGGAATCCGTCTCAAGTTCGCTCAGTTCGGTGGCGAAGTCCGGGAC
>JAFQBF010000084.1 GCA_017416735.1 Bacteroidaceae bacterium
CTTATAAGACGAATTAATGGATTTATTCAACTACTCCCGCCGTCAGGCGACAGAAGTAAACATTGGCGCCACTCCTATGGGTGGCGCTCATCCTATCCGCATCCAGAGTATGACGAACACCGTCACACTGGACACGGAAGCGTGTGTGGAACAGGCCAAACGCATCATCGATGCCGGTGGCGAGTATGTGCGTATGACTACCCAGGGTGTCCGCGAAGCCGAGAATATGATGAACATCAACATCGGCCTCCGCTCGCAAGGTTATGACACCCCATTGGTGGCCGACGTACACTTCAATCCCAACGTAGCTGATGTAGCTGCCCAATATGTAGAGAAAGTGCGCATCAACCCAGGCAACTATGTAGATGCTGCCCGTACCTTCAAGAAACTGGAGTACACCGACGAGGAATATGCACAGGAAATCGAGAAAATCCGTGCCCGTCTGGTTCCTTTCCTGAATATATGTAAGGAGAACCATACAGCTATCCGCATCGGTGTGAACCACGGTTCGCTCTCGGACCGCATTATGTCGCGCTATGGCGATACACCCGAAGGTATGGTGGAATCGTGTATGGAGTTCCTGCGCATCTGTGTAGCCGAACAGTTTATGGACGTGGTCATCTCCATCAAGGCATCGAACACCGTTGTGATGGTGAAGACCGTCCGGCTATTAGCTGCCGAGATGGAAAAGGAAGGTATGGCATTCCCGCTGCACTTGGGTGTGACCGAAGCCGGCGATGGTGAGGATGGACGCATCAAGTCGGCCTTGGGCATCGGCGCCCTGCTGTCCGACGGTTTGGGCGACACCATCCGCGTATCGCTCAGCGAAGCACCGGAAGCCGAAATCCCGGTAGCACGCAAATTGGTGGATTACATCACCAGCCGCGAAGAACACCCGTACATC
Organism: Bacteroidaceae bacterium; assembly: GCA_017416735.1. Lineage (GTDB taxonomy): Bacteria > Bacteroidota > Bacteroidia > Bacteroidales > Bacteroidaceae > Phocaeicola. Next base: position 905 of record JAFQBF010000084.1, read on the forward strand.
CCGGGACGGATTCCCGAAGGCTTTCATTACCTTTCGCCTTCGCGAAGAGAGACCATCGCCGTGAAGAATATCGGTGGTGACCATCTGCCCGTCGTCATCTCGGAACGTCTGGACGAATCGGACGAAGTGAATGAACAGTTCAAGCCCGACTATATGTATTGCGGACAGGCACTGCCCAAGAACATCCGCGAAGACATCGGCTACATTGTGGATGCCAACGACTGGGAAGAAGGAAGACCGAATGTCTATCCGGCCTTCAACTACCAGCAGATGTTGTTGCTGCATCACACCAAGGCCGACCTGAAATTCCTCTTCCTGCCCTATATGGCACTGAACCGTGAAGTGATTGCTGCCTTGAAGCTGCATCCCGAAGTGGTCATCATCGCTCAAAGCAACCACCCGAACCGCTTGGGTGAATTCCGAGGTATGTTGTTCGAAATGATGGACGAAGGATTGAAGAACCCGGTGGTCTTCTTCCAACACTATCAGGAAGAATCGGCCGAGGACTTGCAAATCAAGTCGGCTGCCGATATGGGCGCACTCATCTTCGACGGACTTTGCGACGGTATTTTCCTCTTCAACCAAGGCAGTTTGCCGCACACTGTGGTAGATACCACGGCTTTCGGCATCCTGCAAGCCGGACGTGTACGCACCAGCAAGACTGAATACATTTCCTGCCCGGGTTGTGGCCGCACACTCTACGACCTCGAAACTACCATTGCCCGCATCAAGGCCGCTACTTCACACCTCAAAGGCTTGAAGATAGGCATTATGGGCTGCATTGTGAACGGTCCCGGCGAAATGGCCGATGCCGATTATGGATACGTAGGTGCCGGTCGTGGCAAGGTGAGTCTCTATAAGAAAAAGGAATGCATCGAAAAGAACATCCCCGAAGAACAAGCCGTGGAAAAGCTCATCGAGCTGATTCGTAGCAATGGGGATTATGTAGAAAAATAATGCTCCGATACCTGAAAGCGGACATACAGACCCGTTTCGACTTGGGCATACAGGAAAGTCCCAATGGCGAACATCCGCTTCCCCTCCTCTTCCTGCATACGGAAACGAAAGAGGGGAAACGGATGATGCGCCATTGGATTACCCAACCCTTGAGTGACATTCCCGCTATCCAAGCCCGACAAGAAGCCATTGCTTGGGAAGGTTTGCCCACATTGCCGATGGATGAGGACGAGTTGGATTTCCTGGAGCATTATTTAGAGTTCCGCGACCAAATCCCAACCAAAGGAGTATTCTATACCCTTTACAACAAGATAGGCCGTCTATTCAAATATGACTCCACCCGTTATGTCATCACCCGTGGTGTCAAACTCTGCATCCGTTTTTTCAAACAACTGGAGATACTTCACAAAGAATTGCCCGACAATCCTCCCAAACTCATACAGGAATGGACAGACAACATCCAAAGCGCTTTACAAATCGAGGAACTGAAAGCTTTGGCCAAGATTAAAGAAGAGGAAGACTTTTCTGATTTTCAGATCGACAACTATGACTATCTCTTCCGTCACGAGCAACGTAGCCTCATCCGTGACTTACTGACCGGCATCTACCTGCTTGATGTATGTCGCACGGCTCGCTTCATCGCTCAAGAAAGAGGATATTGCTGTACTCCTACCCTCCACGAGACAGGCGGATGCGACATCCAAGGCTTCCGTCATCCGTTCGTCAAGAATGCACAAAAGAACGATTGGCGACTGACTAACGGGAATATTGCCATCTTCACCGGCTCGAATATGGCAGGCAAATCGACCACCCTGAAAGCCATAGTCTCCAGCATCTGGCTGGCACATTGCGGTCTTCCCGTCCCTGCCGATGCCCTATCCTGTCCCGTCTATGATGCCATCTACACATCCATCAACTTGCCCGACTCACTCCGCGACGGACGAAGCCATTTTATGGCGGAAGTGTTGAGAATCAAGGAAGTACTGACGCAAGCCCGTTTGGGTGGACGATGCCTGATTGTCCTGGACGAAATGTTCCGAGGTACCAATGCGCAGGATGCCTACGAGGCATCGGTAGCCGTCAACCAACTCCTGTTGGAATACCCCAACTGCCATTTCCTTATCTCCACCCACATCTTGGAGTACGCCAAGCATTTCGAGCAACATCCGTCGTGCCAATTCTATTATATGGAGTCCGAAATCAAGGACGACCGTTTCATCTGCTCCTACCGATTGAAAGAAGGCATTTCGGAAAGCAGAGTAGGTTATTGGATTGTACGAAAAGAGCTGAAACTTTCCTAAGAAGTCCCAGCTCTCACCCTATCCTTATCCGTTTTTATTTCACCGCTACTGTCAGCACCTTACGATATTCTTCAGGCTGTTGAAGCACTTCGATGGCCTTCTTCAAGTCGGGATCATCCTTCAAGCCTTCCTGCACGGCACCCTTCTCGAAATAGTACCGCTTCACGATTTCATCGGCTATCAGCGGCTTGATGTCCTTGGCAAAACGGTCGAGTTCCAAGTCAAGATTATGTTGAAGCTTCTTTTCCAAGGCTGCAAATTCTTCGGCAGCCCCTTCCATATATCCCTCAAACTCGGCCATCTCTTTCAAATTCTTCAACACGGCTTCGCTCTGACGGTCGTAAGTAAAGTTACGCTTCTTCAACATCGCCTTGAAGTCTGCATAATCAGCATCGGTCAGTTGGAAATCCTTCACCTCGGCAATCGTAGGATGCTTGATGACGTATTGGGTTGCATAATCGAATATCATATCCTCGTTCACCAAATAGAAAAGAATGTTCGGAGTCTTGTCTATCTTGACTTCGATGTCGGGACGGATGCCACCTCCATCACGCACTTCGCGGCCGGCAGCCGTATGGAACACATTGGTCAAGCTATCCGGTGTACGGGCAATGGAACCATCGGCATTACGACGGGAGTAATCAATGGCCTGCACACAACGTCCGCTCGGGATGTAATATTTGGATGTAGTGACCTTCATACTTGTATTGTAAGGCAAATAACGGAGGGTCTGCACCAGACCTTTTCCATAAGTACGGTTTCCGATAATCACGGCACGGTCAAGGTCCTGCAAAGAGCCCGACACGATTTCGGAAGCCGAAGCCGTAATGCCATCCACCAATACCACCAACGGGATTTCAAGGTCAATCGGCTCGCTTGTTGTACGATATACATGGTCCCATTGCTTGAACTTGCCCTTGGTTTTTACAATTTCCTTGCCCTTCGGCACGAAAAAGTTCACCACATTCACCGCCTCGCCCAACAATCCACCACCATTGCCGCGAACATCGAGCACCATCGATTTAGCACCTTGCTGTTTCAATTCAATGAAGGCCCGTTTGATTTCCTTCGAGCATCCTTCTACCGAGAAAGTGCTGATGCAAATGTATCCGATGCTATCGTTCAACATTCCATAATAAGGTATAGGATTGGTACGGATGGTACCACGGGTTATCTTGAACTCCATCGGCACATACGTACTGTCGGAAGTCGGTCGATCTACCTTGATGACGCAAAGCGTACCCGGTTCTCCACGCAGATGGTCGCTGACGTGCGAAGTCATCTCATTGGGCGTACGGTTTTCCTGCAACATTTCCTTGCCGTTGATTTCAAGAATGATGTCACCTGCCTTCAAGCCCGCTTCTGCCGCCGGATGTCCTTCGGAAGGCTCGATGATGGCTACTCGCTTGCGAGGACCGTAATAACGGATAACTGAACCGATGCCACCAAACTTACCCGTTGTCATTTCCTTCAAGGTATTGTCTTCCTCGGGATAGAATTCCGTATAAGGGTCGGTCTTGGCCAACATCGCACGGATGCCATACTCTACCACCTCCTTGGGGTCGATACTATCTACATAAAACATATCCAGTTCCTTGAACACCGAATTGAATACATCCAAACTCTTCACGATTTGGAAACTGCGGTCGTCCGACTTGTTGAAACCGAAAAAGATGCCTCCCAACAGGAGCGCACCTACCAATATGCTGATGATTCTTGCGTTTTTCTTCATACCTTTTTTATTTAGGGCTACAAAATAACGCATAATTTCTGTTATCCTTGCAGAAGTTGGGCAATATTTAACTTTATTTCTTCGAAAATACCCTCTGGAATCAAAAAAATCACATTTTCTTGAAAAAAAATCGCCCAACTATTGCACAGTTCAAAAAAAGCATCTATCTTTGCACCGCATTTGAGAAAGAAACATTCTTCCTTAGCTCAGTCGGTTAGAGCATCTGACTGTTAATCAGAGGGTCCTTGGTTCAAGTCCAAGAGGAAGAGCAAAAAACTCAGTGCAAATTCTTCCTTAGCTCAGTCGGTTAGAGCATCTGACTGTTAATCAGAGGGTCCTTGGTTCAAGTCCAAGAGGAAGAGCAAGTGGATGTGTATAAAAACGCATCCACTTCTTTTTTATAGGCACGGATTACACGGATTTCACGGATGAAGTTAACATATACATATACTTAAAACCGCGTTAATCCGTGTAATCCGTGCCTAAATTATAACACATACTTTTATTACATACATTATGCGATTATTGCTCAACTTCATCCTCTGCCTCCTGTTGGCTGCTTGCTCCTTCACTCCCAAGGAGACAACCCTCGTAATATATTCTACCAACGATATGCACGCACAGATTGACAATTACGCCAAAGTAGCGGCATTCCTGGACAATGAGCGAAGCAAATATAAGAATATACTCATACTGAGTGGCGGAGATATGTTCTCGGGCAATCCGGTCGTTGACCAACACACTGAAAAAGGACTTCCCATCATCCAACTGATGAACCAAACGGGCTACCGATATGCCGCCTTCGGTAACCACGAGTTCGATTATGGACAAGAAATCCTGCAAAAACGGATGAACGACGCCGACTTCGAGCTGCTTTGCGCCAATATGGAAGTAGATGCACAAATCGCCCGGTTTGAGCAACCCAAGCCCTACGCCTTCCTTCAAATGGACGGCATCAAGATTGGCATCTTAGGATTGACCGAGGTGAACGAAAGCCGCACCGGCAAGCTGTTGCCTTCTGCGCACCCCGCCCGACTGGAAGGCCTCCAATTCTTCGATCCGGTAGAAAGCGCCTTGAAAAACAAAAGCTTACGCGAAGAATGTGATCTCTTCCTTGCCTTGACACACATCGGCTACAACAAGGACATCGAGTTGGCCCACGCTATGCCCGAGCTGGACATCATCATTGGCGGACATAGCCATACACACATCGACTCTACCTTATATATAAATGGCGTGCTGGTTACACAAGCAGAAGCCTACCTGAATTGCATCGGGAAAACAACCGTCACCTTTTCAGGCAAACAAATCAAGGAGAAAAGATTCGAGCTGATAAACGTCAGCACGTTTAAGGAAGAACGCGCTGACGTTCAACAACAAATCCAAGCCTATTATCAAGAATCGCCCTTGACGCAAGTCTTGGCAGAAGCCACCGCACCGTTTCAAGGAAGAACACCGCTTGGGCACTTGATGACCGATGCCTTCAGAAGCATCCTTTCGCTGGACATCGCTTTCCAGAATTGGGGAGGAATACGCATCAAGGAATTACCGAAAGGCAATGTCACTATGAACGATGTATTCCGTCTCGACCCGTTCGGCAACAATATGGTGATTTATGAATTGACACCCGCCGAAATACGCAGCTTGTTGATGAACTCCCATCGTCCATATAGCCAACAAGTGGATTTGGTGCCGAGCGGAATAAAATACCAAATCCATACCCGCGACGGAAAGGCGACTCGCGTCACGCTCACCGATATGGAAGGCAAGCCGCTGAACGAAAGCCATAAATATAAGGTAGGAATGAACACCTACATATCTTCCAGTTATCCATTCGAACATTCGTCGCCGGGCGAAGAATTGCCCAGCACCACCTCGGATGCCCTCATCGAATACTTGAAGCAACAAAAGACCATCCTCCCGCATCCCACTCCGAGAGGAACGGTCGTCGAATAATGCCCGACATCAGAAAATGGACTCTTTCGTTTCCGTCGTAAAGAGCTCCAACGCCTTGATACCCATCACCGAGTTGCCCTTGCTGTTCAATCGAGGGCTCCACACCGCTACAGAATATTGCAACGGATAGACAGCCACAATACCTCCACCTACACCGCTCTTGCCCGGAAGACCCACCAAGTAAGAAAATTCGCCCGCTTCATCGTAGAAACCGCAGACCTGCATAATGGCGTTGATGCGTTTCACTTGCGAAGCCGTCAGTCTGACACCGGCATAGTCGAACTTCCGGCGATGGTTGGCAAATGCCATAAAAGCCCGTGAAAGTTCACGGCAACTCATTTCAATGGAGCACATCAGGAAGTAGAAGTGAAGCACCCGTTCAATGTCGCCCTCAATGGTTCCGTGATACTTCAACAGGTTGGCAATGGCCGCATTCAGATACCCTTTCTCGCGCTCGGACACCGCCACCTCTTCATTGTATTGAATCGTATCGTCGCCCGCCACGGCACGCACAAAAGCCAGGAATTCCTCTTCGGGATGTTCCAACTGCGTCAAGAGAATGTCCGTCAGCACAATGGCACCGGCATTGATGAACGGATTGCGGGGAATCCCCTTCTCTACCTCCAGCTGAATGAGTGAATTGAAGGCTGTACCCGACGGCTCCTTCCCCACCCGCTTCCAGAGGTCGTCACCTTTCAAAGACAGACACATCGCCAAGGCAAAGACCTTGGAGATACTTTGAATCGAAAAACGGGTATCCGCTTGCTCGATGGAATAAATCTCCCCATAAATGGTATGAATGCACATACCGAACTGGTCGGGATTCACCTTCGCCAATGCCGGGATATAATCCGCCTGCTTGCCTTCCTTGGCATACGGAAGGATACTTTGATAAATATTTTCAAGAATTTGTTGATAATCCATAGTTTCTTCTTGTTTTGTCTGCAAAAATAATATTATCTTTGCGATTAATCATATTAACCTTAAATTTTCATATTATGTATAGAATGATTTTGAACGAAACCTCGTACTTCGGTGCAGGTTGTCGTGAGAGCATCGCCATCGAAGCTGCTCGCCGTGGATTCAAGAAAGCCTTCTTTGTAACCGATAAGGACTTGATTCGTTTCAAGGTGGCTGACAAGGTGATTGAGGTGTTCGAAAAGAACAATATCCCGTATGAAATTTATAGCGACGTGAAGGCCAACCCGACCATCGCCAACGTACAGAACGGTGTAGCTGCATTCACCGCATCGGGTGCCGACTTCATCGTGGCATTGGGTGGCGGTTCAGCCATCGATACTGCCAAGGGTATCGGTATCGTGTTCAACAACCCTGAATTTGCCGACGTGAAATCATTGGAAGGTGTGGCTGACACCAAGAAGAAGGCCGTTCCTACTTTCGCACTCCCGACCACAGCCGGTACAGCTGCCGAAGTGACCATCAACTACGTCATCATCGACGAAGACGCCAAGAAGAAGATGGTATGCGTTGACCCGAACGATATCCCTGCCGTTGCCATCGTTGACCCTGAATTGATGTACTCTATGCCGAAGGGCTTGACCGCCGCTACAGGTATGGATGCCTTGACTCACGCCATCGAAAGCTACATCACTCCAGGCGCTTGGGCTATGTCCGATATGATGGAATTGAAGGCCATCGAAATGATTGCCGCCAACTTGAAGGCCGCCGTTGACAATGGTAGCGACCCTGTTGCCCGCGAAGCGATGTCACAAGCTCAGTACATTGCCGGTATGGGCTTCAGCAACGTAGGTTTGGGTATCGTTCACTCGATGGCTCACCCGCTCGGCGCTCACTACGACACTCCTCACGGTGTGGCAAATGCCTTGTTGCTCCCATACGTGATGGAATACAACGCTGAATCACCGGCCGCTCCTAAATACATCAACATTGCCAAGGCAATGGGCGTGAATACCGACGGTATGACCGAAGCCGAAGGCGTAAAGGCAGCCGTGGAAGCCGTGAAGCAACTTTCACTCAGCATCGGCATTCCGCAGAAGCTGAACGAAATCGGTGTCCGCAAGGAAGACCTCCACACCTTGGCCGTCGATGCCTTCAACGATGTATGTACAGGCGGTAACCCACGTCCGACTTCCATCGAAGACATCGAAGCACTTTATAACAAGGCTTATTAATTGATTTTTAGTGGATGTGTCATGCGCATCCACTTTTTTAGGCACGGATTACACGGATTGACACGGTTTTTGTATATGCGTTTATACATTACCTTATCCGTGAAATCCGTGTAATCCGTGCCTAAAACCATACATTGAAACACTTTTGAAAACAACATCCCATGAAACAATTCAAGAACTTATGCCTGTTTTTGGCATTCTGCTTGCTGACACTTCCATCCATTGCCCAGACAGCCCTCCAGGACAAACTGAAAGCCATCAGCAACATTGCCGAAATCAAACCGTTGGAAAGCGGTGAGTTTGCCGAAAAATACGTGGCCTATTTCACTCAACCGCTCGACCACGACCGCCCCGAGCTGGGCAGCTTCCGCCAACGCGTCATCATCTCACACGTGGGATTCGACCGCCCTACCGTTATCGTGACCGAAGGTTACGGAGCCGGTTATGCCGTATATCCACGCTACCGGGAAGAACTCTCGAAGATATTCAACACCAATATGGTGTTCGTGGAATACCGCTATTTCCTTGAATCGACCCCCGAGCCACGCGACTGGCAATACCTGACCGCCGAAAGCAGTGCGGACGACCTGCACGCCGTACGTCAAGCCCTGAAAGACATCTATCCGGGCAAGTGGATAGCCACCGGCATCAGCAAGGGCGGACAGACCACGATGCTCTACCGCACCTTCTATCCAGACGATGTGGACATCAGTGTACCCTACGTAGGCCCTCTGTGTTACGGTGTGGAAGACGGCCGCCACGAACCTTTCCTCCGCCAAGTAGGCACTGCCGAAGAACGCAAGAAGATAGAAGATTTCCAGCTGGAAGTCCTGAAGCGCAAGAACACCTTACTCCCCCGTTTCGAAAAGCATTGCACTGAAAAGGGTTACAAGTTCTTCGGCTCAGTAGAAGAAATCTACGACTATTCCGTCCTGGAATATTCCTTCGCTTTCTGGCAATGGGGCACTCCCGTCAGCACCATCCCTGCCAACGATGCCGATGATGACACCATCTACAAGCACTTTATGGCCATCAGCGAACCTTCGTACTTTGCGAAAGGTGGCGGCAATGAATCCTTCTTCGTACAAGCAGCCCGCGAATTGGGTTACTACGGCTACGATGTGCGTCCGTTCAAGAAATACTTGTCCATCAAGTCAAGCAAAGGCTATCTGAAGAAATTGATGCTCCCCGAAGACGCCAAGGACATCAAGTTCGACAAGACGTTGAGCAAGAAAATCACCAAGTTCCTGAAGAAGAACGACCCGAAGATGGTCTTCATCTATGGCGAAATAGACCCCTGGTCGGCAGCCGCTCCTTTCTGGCTGGACACCAGCAAGAAGAAGAACATGCACATCTTCATCGAACCTCGCGGAAGCCACCGCACACGCATCAACTCCTTGCCAGAAGCGATGAAGCAAGAAGCCATAAGCATCATCAAGGGGTGGTTGGAAGAATAACAGAAAGTCGATAGGATAAGAGCAAAAACATATGTCACTCATTGCACGAGAATCTTAATCCGCTGAATATCAACATTTCCACGTGCAATGCCCTTGTTTTTCCCATGTCACTGATGTCACTTACCTATTCGAGTGACATCAGTAACATGGGATTTTTCTTGTCATTGCACGGGTACGTTTTGGTAATCAACGAGTTGCGATTATCGTGCAATGAGTGACATCTATTTTTAACCCTTTTGTTGAATTCTTCCCCGATGAAGGGTGCATTGGTTTTACATTTCGCCTTCGCGAAAATAAAATACGCGAAGGCGTATTAAAAAAACATCAGCAAGTTTTCCCGAACGCTTCATCAACTTTTTCAAATTCTTCTTGAAGCGTAAGGAGAATAATCTATTTGCATAAAGAGGATGCAATCGGATGGATAAAACAAAAAAACTCTTGCAAGATAAACTTACAAGAGCTTCAAAAAGTACCCGAAGCGGGACTTGAACCCGCACAGCCATTACTGGCCAAAGGATTTTAAGTCCTTCGTGTCTACCATTCCACCATTCGGGCATCCTTTACGGAGAGCGGAAAACGAGGCTCGAACTCGCGACCCTAACCTTGGCAAGGTTATGCTCTACCAACTGAGCTATTTCCGCATTTGGTTTTAAGACGGGTGCAAAGATAAGGAGTTTTCATTTATCAGCCAAATTTTGCACCCGTTTTCTTTTTATCTGCCTAACAATGCACGTTCGGCTTCTTCCATCGTAGCAAAGTTAAATCCTTCCACTACCTGATTCATCAAGGCCGTGATGCGGTCGTTACACAAATTGCCGATGCTACCCTCATGAGTATGATGCACCTGCTTGTTGTGTGTAAAGTTACCAGCTTCAATATCCAAGCCGACCTTCTTGTAGGCGTCGCGGAAAGGCATACCCTCGCTGGCCAGACGATTTACTTCCTCTACACTGAATATATAAAGGTATCGGTCATCGTCCAGAATGTGGTCGTTGATTTTGATCTTGTCCATAATGTAAGTAGCCATCTGCAAGCAATCCTTCAACTCTTCGAATGCCGGAAGGAAGACTTCCTTGATAATCTGCAGGTCGCGGAAATATCCCGAAGGCAGATTGTTCATAATCAGCATAATCTGCTGAGGAAGTGCTTGTATCTTGTTACACTTTGCACGAGTCAGTTCGAACACATCCGGATTCTTCTTGTGCGGCATGATGCTGGAGCCTGTTGTACACTCATCCGGAAGCTTTACGAAACCGAAGTTCTGGCTACTGAACATACAAGCATCAAAAGCTAACTTAGCCACCGTTCCTGCGATAGATGCCAAAGCAAAGGCCACATTGCGTTCCATCTTGCCACGTCCCATCTGAGCATATACCACGTTGTAGTTCATCGATTCAAAGCCTAACAGACGGGTGGTCATTTCACGATTCAAAGGGAAGGAAGAGCCATAACCGGCTGCCGAACCCAACGGATTGCGATTGCACATCTTGAAGGCAGCTTGCAAAAACATCATATCGTCCACCAAACTTTCGGCATATGCACCAAACCACAAGCCGAATGATGATGGCATAGCTATCTGCAAATGAGTGTAACCTGGCATCAATACATCCTTGTATTTATCGCTCTGTGTTATCAACACCTTGAAAAGGTCTTCCACCGCTTCGGCTACTTCTTTCAGCTGAGCGCGGGTGAAAAGCTTCAAATCGACAAGCACCTGGTCATTGCGCGAACGGCCGCTATGGATTTTCTTACCCATATCGCCCAACTTGCGGGTAAGCATCAGCTCTACTTGTGAATGGACATCCTCTATGCCGTCTTCTATCACAAACTCGCCACGCTCGGCCGACGCATAGATATTCTTCAATTCTTCCAGCAAGGCCGCCAATTCGTCGGCTTCCAACAAACCGATGCTCTGAAGCATAGTGATGTGTGCCATGGAGCCTATCACATCGTGCTTGGCCAAATAAAGGTCCATCTCACGGTCGCGACCTACGGTGAAACGGTCAATTTCCGCATTGACCTGTACATTCTTTTCCCAAAGTTTTTGAGCCATATCTTTTCCTTTTTATCAATATGGAATCATTGCCAACATATCTGCCAACTTCTCAACACCTTCTTGCAAAGGCTTGGAAACCATCGCTTTCATGAACATATTCACTTCGGCACGAATGGTTACTTTCAACTTGGCTTGCTCACTGGTGACCGGAAGCATCTGCACCCAAAGATTCAAAGGAATGGGCGAATGATCGCCTTCGAACTTAATGCACTTGCACGGCTCACGTTCGATGATGCGAAGCGTTACATTCATACCTTGCACGGTAAGGGTAAGCGAATCGCGGTCGAAAGTGATGTCCTGAATCTTATCACCCACCTTTTCGCGGACTTGCTCCAGGCGTTCCTTGATGCCCGAAAGGTTGTTCAAGTCTTCCAACTTGCTATATACACGCTCCTGACTATAAGGAACGAACTTTACGTTACTTTCAAACTGTACCATATATTATTGACGCATAAAAAGGAACTGTCCGGATACATAAACGTATCCGAACTGCTCCCTTTACTTATTTTTAACCAAAAACAATAATTACTTTCCTGTCCAATGAGCCGGGTCCTTTCTCCAAGCGTCCAACACTGCCACATCTTCTTCATTGATGTAACCAGTCTTCACCGCTACTTCCAGAACTGCCTCATAGTTAGTCAATGTAACCAAATTAACCTTGGCATTCTTGAATGCTTCGATAGCTACCGGGAAACCGTATGTATAAGCGGCAACCATACCAATAACTTCACAACCGTCGCGACGGATAGCTTCTACAGCCTTCAAGCTGCTACCACCAGTCGAAATCAAGTCTTCGATAACGACTACCTTCATACCCGGACGGAGTTCGCCTTCAATCAAGTTTTCCAAACCATGGTCCTTTGGAGACGAACGGACATATACGAACGGAAGGTTCAACTCTTCGGCTACCAAGGCTCCCTGAGGGATAGCACCAGTTGCAACACCTGCGATAGCATCCACTTGACCGAACTTTTCGAGAATGATACGGCTGATTTCAATCTTCACGAAGTTACGGAGAGCTGGATACGAAAGAGTCTTACGGTTGTCACAATAGAATGGAGACTTCCATCCCGATGCCCAAGTGAAAGGATTGGAAGGCTGCAACTTGATAGCCTTCACTTTCAGCAACTTTTCTGCGAATAATTTTTCTAAGGTTCTCATAAACTTATTGATGTGTGATTATTTTCTGCAAAAATAGGGAAAGGTTTTGAGATAACGAAACAGAAATGAGATTTTCTTAAAATAAATAAAAAGTCAGAGGTCGCCAGCCAAAGCCAAAGTAAGCACACTGATGCGCAAATTGGGTATGCCCAACAAGGCATCTGCACAAGCGACAAGGGTTGCTCCGGTGGTCATCACATCGTCCACAAGCAGGATATGCTTGCTTTGAAATGCTTCCGGTGAAGTACATCCGAAGACGTCCTGCATATTCTCCCAACGTGCTGCTCTCCCTTTATGAGTCTGAGTTTCCGTTTGCCGGGTCCTGACTATCAGCTTATTGAATACAGGGATACCCGTCACGGCAGAAATTCCATTGGCCAACATTTCGCTTTGATTATAGCCACGCTGACGCTCTTTCTTCTCATGCAAAGGAACAGGCACTATACAATCTATGCCTTGAAAGAAGCCGGAAGCACGAAGTTCATTAGCCATCAACCGTCCCAAGAAAATACCCAAACGTGAATTTCCGTAATACTTCAGTTCGTACAAGACTTTCCTTGAATCGTCCCCTTGGGTATAATGAAGAAAAGCGGAAGCACGCCCCAACGACATTTTCCCCCACAAATCCTTCTCCATTTTATTGTCGGCTTGCAGATGCAAACGAGTTCGAGGCAAACGGGTCATACACCTGACACACAAATGTTCCTCGGCCTTCAGCAAGCGTCGGCCACAAACCACACAATAGCGGGGGAAAAACAATTCCCAAAGGTCAATCCATATACTCATCGTCACAACCCATCTTTTTCATACATCGGAGAATGTCGCCCATTTCATAGCCATGGCTGGCGGCAAAACGTATCAACTTGCCATTACGCTCATAGTCACCGGATGCCTTGACAGTGCGAGCTTTACGTTTCAGCAAGGAAAACAGGACGGAAAGATATTCGCCCTCATCAATTTCTTCCAATGCCTCCGAGATGCAGGACGAGGAGATTTGTTTCATCCGCAAGGCTTGGGCAATCTTTAACCTCCCCCACTGATTGAAGCGATATTTGTCGCGCACAAAGGCACAAGCATAGCGGCATTCATCAATGTAACGCTCTTTTTCCAAATGACGGACAATGGCATCCCAAGTATCTTCGGGAGCTCCCCATTGTTGCAACTTGCCCATCACCTCGGACACGCAATGCTCTGATGCCGAGCAATAGGCTTCGGCCTTGATGCGGGCTTCTTCCGCAGAAATTTCCTTTTTCATCATCGGTTGGCTTTTATCATACGGTCATTTCCCCAATTGTCCTTTCGGAGCTCTATCTGCTTGTATCCCAAGCCCTCCAGCATACGGACGGTTTCTTCACCATAAGCCCGGTTTATCTCGAAATAGAGTGCACCGCCCTCATTCAACATCGAGACTCCCAACTCGGCTATGCGCCGATAGAAGAACAACGGATCGGCATCGGGCACAAACAAGGCGGTATGGGGCTCCCAATCGAGGACATTGGCGTCCATGTCTTGCTTCTCGCTCTCGGTGATGTAAGGAGGGTTGCTCACGATGACATCGTAACGGCAGTCTTCAGTACAAGCCTTCAGTACATCAACCCGACGGAAAAAGACTTGTGCCTCATTCCTGTCGGCATTTCGGCGAGCTACCCGCAGGGCTCCCTCCGAGATGTCCCAAGCCTCGACCTCAGCCCCTTCGAGAAGCTTCGAAAGACTGATGGCAATGCATCCGCTTCCCGTCCCGACATCAAGAATGCGGCAGGGAGCATCCGATTTCCAATCGGCCTCTATCCAACGAACCAATTCTTGCGTTTCAGGACGCGGGATAAGCACATTTTCATTCACCTCGAAAGTCCATCCACAGAAGACTTCCGCACCTATCACATATTGTATCGGCTCGTTTTTCTTCAATCGCGCTATCATTTCATTCAAAACGTCAAGGCGTTTTCCAGAAATCTCTTTATCTTTGCCGCCGTAGAGTTCGAGAGTCGAAAAGCCGAAAGCTTCCACCAGCAACATCTTTGCCAGCGCCAAAGCTTCGGAGTCGGGATAATGTTCCCGCAAGGCATTTCTTATTTCGTTTACAATGGGATGCATGACTTTTCCAATTTCTCGATGCAAAAATAGGAATTAATCAAGAATCGCAATGACAAAAGACGAAAAATATATAGCCCGTTGCATTCAGCTGGCCAAGAACGGCCTCTGCAACGCCGCCCCCAACCCGATGGTAGGAGCTGTAATCGTACACAACGATACCATCATCGGCGAAGGCTATCACATCCGTTGCGGTGAAGCACATGCCGAAGTGAATGCCGTCCGCTCGGTCAAGGACGAAAGCCTCTTGAAGGAATCGACCATCTATGTAAGCCTGGAGCCATGCTCCCACCACGGCAAAACCCCGCCTTGCGCCGACCTTATAATAAATAAAGGTATTCCACGGGTGGTGGTGGGATGCCAAGACCCCTTCTCGCTGGTGGCCGGACGAGGCATCGCCAAGCTCCGCGAAGCCGGCATCGAGGTCAAGGTGGGCGTACTGGAAGAGGAATGCAGGCAACTCATCCGCCGTTTCGTGACCTTCAACACTTTACGTCGTCCTTTCATTACCTTGAAATGGGCCGAATCGGCCGACGGATTCATAGACCTCCATCGTACGGAAGGCCATCCATACATTTTCTCTTCTCCCCTCTCGTCGATGCTCGTTCACAAGCGGAGAGCCGAACATTCGGCCATCCTCGTGGGAAGAAGAACGGCCTTGCTCGACAATCCTTCGCTAACCACACGGAATTGGTATGGAAAGAACCCGGTGCGAATGGTCATCGACAAAGACTTGACCCTCCCCAAACACCTTGCACTCTTTGACGGAAGTGTACGGACCCTTGTATTTACCCAACGGGAAGACACCTCCAACCGACCGAATGTGGAGCATATCCGTCTTGACTTTAAGATAGACATACTTCCGCAAATAATGGAAGTCCTTTACAAGGAAAAGCTGCAATCGTTGATGGTGGAAGGCGGAAGCATTCTCCTTCAGTCCTTTATCGATGCCGGATGCTGGGACGAAGCCTACATCGAGCAATCGGATGCACATCTGAAAGACGGTGTCAAGGCTCCTTCCTTCTCTCCGGAATATGATTTTTTAACTTTTCGAAAATTCGGAAAAGAAATAAAATATGTGCTTAACAAGGCGCCTGAAGAGTAAAATCAAGTTAACTAACAAGAAAAAAGACTTATTTTATCTATAAATTAATATAAAACTTGCGCTAAAACTTCTGTGGAGAGAAAAATCTTTCTACTTTTGCACCTTGAAATAAAAGAATCATCATAGAAATGAAATTAAGAGTCCTGAATATTTTAGCTTGCCTGTTTGTTACGGCATGTATGATTACGTCTTGTTTAGGTGACGATACAGTTGAATACGAATTTAGCAAAGACGCCAGTATCACTGCTTTGTCCATCAAAGACAGCATTGTTACTTATTACCCAGGCAAGACAGCTGCCGGTAAAGACACTACTCTGAGCTTTGCCGTACTTGGTAGCGACTATCCTTTTATCATCAACCAAAACGAAGGGCTCATTTATAACCAAGACTCCTTGCCCGTCGGAACAGACATCAGTAAAGTGGTGCTTGACATAACCGCTGACACTTATGGCATTTACATTGCCGCCGAAACAGATTCCCTTTGGGAAGAAACCGACTCCTTGGACTTCAACAAGCCTATACACTTCAAGGTAATAGCCGAAAACGGTATATTCGGCAAGCCCTATAAAGTGATGATCAACGTACATCAACAAGATCCGGAGCAAATGACTTGGCAACAAGTGGACGGCAACTTCCCGACAAACATCCAAAAGCAAAAGGCGGTTTATATGAACGGTAGCATCTATGTCTTTGCAGAACAAACCAAGCAAGTTGCCGTAACAATGGCAAAAACAAGCGACGCCAAGACCTGGACGCCACTCGAAGACATCAACATTCCCGTCAAAGCAGATTATTCTTCTGTAATGGTATGGGGAAACCAGCTCTATATCCTTGCCGACAATGAATTATATGTATCCGAGAATGGTTTGGAATGGACAAAATCAGAAACCACACAAACATTCAGCCGATTGCTGG
Source organism: Bacteroidaceae bacterium (assembly GCA_017416735.1). Classification (GTDB taxonomy): domain Bacteria; phylum Bacteroidota; class Bacteroidia; order Bacteroidales; family Bacteroidaceae; genus Phocaeicola. The sequence continues at coordinate 17,789 of JAFQBF010000084.1, forward strand.
CCAATATACATTCGGAATACAACCAGAAAATCATCGGTGCAGATGTAGATAACCACTACATAGAAAGTACGGATGGCATCAATTGGACCCAATATGAAGCCCTTCCCAACAATTTCTCAACCGGACATACAGCATTCGTATCTTATCCATTGGCTACAAACCCTAAGATAGACCGCATCGTTCTGGCTGGTGACAATCCGGACAAAACAGATACTACATCTGTTATATGGACACAATTGAATGCTGAAAACTGTTGGACCGAACTTTATCCGACCAATGCTTCAGACGCTTGTCCTAACTTTGAGAACACCAGTATAATACATTATAATGGCCATTTGTTTGCATTCGGAGGAATCCGCCAAACAAGCACAAGTGAATTCAGCCCATTCTACGAATCAATGGACAATGGAATCACTTGGCAAGCCAATAATGAGAACATAATCTTTCCGGAAGATTTCAATACTTTATTCAAGCAATCGAAAGGGAATTACTCATACATCGTTGACGAAGAACAGTTCATCTGGATGATGTGGAGCAAAACCGGCAAAGTATGGAAAGGACGAATCAACAAACTTGGATTTAAGAAACAATAAAAGCCCGAAAAAAAAATGACAAATAACGATATTATAGATATGACCCACATTCCTAACCACATTGCCATTATTATGGATGGAAACGGAAGATGGGCAAAATTAAAAGGCCAAGCACGAAGTTTCGGGCATCAAGCCGGTGCTGAGACCGTCCATATCATAGCGGAAGAGGCTGCAAGATTAGGAGTTAAGTTTCTGACATTATACACGTTCTCGACAGAAAACTGGAATCGCCCCGTTGATGAAGTAAGCGCATTGATGGCTTTATTGATGGATTCCATCGAGGAAGAAACGTTTATGAAAAACAATATCAGTTTCCGAATCATAGGTGACGTGAAAAAATTGCCGGCAGATGTACTCAATCGTCTTCAACAATGCATCGAACGCACTTCGTCGAATACAGGAATGTGCCTGACACTCGCCCTAAGCTACTCCTCTAAATGGGAGATTACAGACGCAGTCAAGCAAATTGCCCGTAAAGTACAGGAAGGCGAACTAAACGTCGATGACATCGCAGACGAAACCATAGACAACCATCTGTGTACCAACTTTATGCCTGACCCGGACCTGCTCATCCGCACAGGTGGAGAAGTACGTCTCAGCAACTATTTATTGTGGCAATGTGCATATTCCGAATTGTATTTCTGCGATACATTTTGGCCAGACTTCAAGGAGGAAGAACTTCGTAAAGCCATCTGTGACTATCAAAAGAGAGAACGCCGTTTTGGAAAAACCAGTGAACAAATATAAAATTAGAAAAATGCAATACCGATTACCGCTCATATTATCAATATTAGCATGCCTTTTCTGCTTCAGCACCAATGGCTATGCACAAGCGATTGCTGCTGAAGAAGACAACAATCCTGTAATCCTTTATTCAACTATGCCCCGAAAATATGAAATTGGAGGTATTAAGGTAGAAGGTGTAAAGGGATATGAAGACTATGTGCTTATCGGTCTTTCAGGTCTTTCTATAGGGCAAACCGTCAGTGTGCCTGGCGATGAAATCACAGCAGCCATCAAGCGCTATTGGAGACATGGTTTGTTTTCCGATGCCAGAATTGAAGCTGAAAAAATCGTAGGTAACAAGATTTTCTTAAAAATCATACTCACTCAACGCCCCCGTATTGCCGAAATCAATTATCACGGCATCAAGAAAAGCGAACGAGAAGACTTGCAGGAAAAATTAGGTATCAGCTGGCAAAAGGGGAATCAAATTACCCCTAACACAATAGACCGTGCCAAACTTGTCATCAAGGGCTATTTCGACGACAAAGGGTTCAAGAATGCAGATGTAAACATCATCGAACGTAACATTGAAGGCAACAAGGAACAAGTCAACGTAGATGTCATCATCGACAAGAAGGAAAAGGTTAAGGTCAATCAGATTACGATTGAAGGAAACACCGTCTTGAGCGACAAGAAGTTGAAGCGCGTCATGAAAAAGACCAACGAAAAGAACAAGTTGGCCAACATCTTCCGTACCAAAAAATTCATCGAAGAAAAATACGAAGAAGACAAACAGCTTATCATTGACAAATATAACGAATTGGGATATCGTGATGCACAAATTGTCGTTGACAGTATAACACCTTATGACGACCGCACAGTAGATATCTATATGCGTATAGAAGAAGGAAACAAATATTACCTGCGCAACATTACGTGGGCAGGAAACACCATCTACAATACCGATTGGCTCGCGGCCAATTTACGAATGAAAAAGGGCGACGTATATAACCAAAAACTCTTGGAAGAACGTATAAGTGGCGATGAAGACGCTATCGGTAATTATTATTACAACCAAGGATATGTATTCTACCACTTGGATCCGGTAGAAGTCAACATTGTGGGCGACTCCATCGACTTGGAAATGCGTATTATCGAAGGTCCTCAAGCGACTATCAATAAAGTACGCATCAACGGTAACGACCGTTTGTATGAAAACATCGTACGACGCGAGTTGCGCACAAAACCAGGAGACCTGTTCAACAAAGATGCCTTGGAGCGTTCTTATCGTGAAATTGCACAGATGGGGCACTTCAATCCGGAAAATATCCAACCGGACGTACAACCAGATAATGTAAACGGAACTGTGGACATTAACTGGAATTTGGAATCCAAAGCCAACGACCAAATTGAATTTTCTGCCGGTTGGGGACAAACTGGTGTCATCGGGAAACTGAGCTTGAAGTTTACCAACTTCTCTATGGCTAACTTGTTCAGAAAGAATGACAATTACCGCGGTATCTTACCACAAGGGGATGGTCAAACCTTAACTATCAGTGGACAGACCAACGGTAGTTATTATCAATCATATAGCTTATCCTTCTTCGACCCATGGTTTGGAGGGAAACGTCCGAATTCATTCTCTGTTTCTGCATTTTATTCTGTACAGACAGACATCAGCAGCAACTACTACAATTCGGCATATATGAACAACTATTGGAATTATTATAGCGGTTATGGCAGCTATTATAACAATTACTATAATAATTACGAGTCCTATTACGACCCTGACAAGTCTATCCAGATGTACGGATTTTCTTTGGGTTGGGGTAAAAGACTTAGATGGCCGGATGACTTCTTCACCTTGTCCGCAGAGTTATCATTCCAACGCTTTATCTTGAAGGATTGGAGTTATCTCTACATCCGTTTGAACAATGGAGAGTATATGTCAACTGGTAACTGTAACAATTTAAGTTTGGGCTTCACTTTAGCTCGTAACTCCACAGACAACCCGATTTTCCCACGTAAGGGTTCGGACTTCTCGGCATCTGTACATGTTACACCTCCTTATTCCTTGTTTAGCAACAAAGATTATGCTACATACGGAAAGGACAATTACGATGAAGCTGCCAGTGTATATAACTGGATTGAATATCACAAGTGGAAATTCAAAGCCAAAACATATACAGCTCTTTCAGGCGCACAAAAGTGTCCGGTCATCATGACCCGAGCAGAATTCGGCTTGTTGGGACATTACAACAAATACAAGAAATCACCATTTGAAACATTCTATATGGGTGGTGACGGTATGAGTGGTTATAGTTCAAGCTATGCTTCAGAAACCATTGCATTGCGTGGTTACGAAAATGGTTCTTTGACTCCATACGGTAGCGAAGGTTATGCCTATGTACGTTTAGGTGCCGAGCTTCGATATCCTTTAATGTTGGAAAACTCGACAAGTATCTATGCATTGGGATTTGTAGAAGGAGGTAATGCCTGGACCGATGTGAACAAGTTCAACCCATTCAACTTGAAGCGTTCCGCAGGTTTAGGTGTACGTATCTTCCTCCCAATGATTGGTATGATGGGTATTGACTGGGCTTACGGTTTCGATAAGATTAACGGTTCATCGCAATATAGTGGAAGCCAATTCCATTTTATCCTGGGCCAAGAGTTCTAATTTTAAAAGAATAGATATGAAAAAAGCAATCTTACTATTCATCTGCTGCATTGCTGGGATTTTAAGCTCCAATGCACAGAAATTTGCATTCATCGATATGGAATATATCATGGAAAATATTCCTGCCTATCAGAAAGCAAATGATGAGTTGAACTTACTGTCACAACAATTCCAAAAGGCTATTGAGGCCAAGTCCAAAGAAGCCGAGACATTATATCTGGCATACCAAAAGAATGCAGGTTCCTTGAGTGCTGCCCAACGTACACAAAAGGAAGAAGCAATCATTTCAAAAGAAAAGGAGGTAGCAGAATTACGCAAAAAATACTTCGGGCCGGAAGGCGAGATGGCTCAGAAACAAGAAATGCTTATTTCACCGATTCAAGACAAGGTATATGAAGCAGTCAAGCAAATATCCCGAAACAAAGGATATGATGCTGTCATCGACCGAGCCTCTGCCACAAGCATCATCTTTGCTTCTCCACGTATAGACATTAGTAATGAGGTGCTTTCAATATTAGGATATTCAAAATAAATTCATATTTTTGCAACCGAAAAGGAAATAATAACTATAAAAAAATAAAACTATGTTGAAGAAAATCGCTTTAATCCTTATGCTCATCGCACCGATGAGTGTTTTTGCACAGAAGTTCGGTCATATCAAGACTCAGGAAATTATTACTGTCATGCCTGAATATACCAAGGCTCAAACAGACATTGAAACCATGCGTAAGCAGTTTGAAGATGAAATGAAACGCTACGAAAACGAGTTCACAAAGAAATATACTGAATTCCAGCAAGAACAGGCAAACTTGCCGAAAAACATTCTGGAAAGACGCCAGAAGGATTTGCAGGACTTGCACGAAAAAGGCCAACAAATGGCTCAAGACTCTCAGATGCAATTGCAACAAAGCTGGATGCAGATGTTGGAACCTATTGCAAAGAAAATTGACGATGCAATCAAGGCCGTTGGTCAAGAAGGTGGATATGTATATATCTTCGACTTGAATGCTACCCAGATTCCATTTGTCAATGAAACATTGTCAACAGATGTAACTGGTGCTGTAAAAGCAAAATTGGGTATCAAATAAACCCCATTTAAATAACATTCAAAGCGAAGCGAAGAATCCAACAACATGACCTCATGTTCCAGGTTCTTCGCTTCCCACTTAAATAATATAAAGGAAAACAAATGACCAAAAACGGAACATTACAAGAAAAAGGTCCCATCGGAGTTTTCGATTCCGGATATGGAGGTTTGACTATTTTGGACAAGATACGTAAGCAAATGCCCGAATACGACTATCTCTATTTAGGCGACAATGCCCGCACTCCATACGGTCCGCGCTCGTTTGAGGTCGTTTATGAGTTTACTCTGCAAGCCGTCAAAAAGCTTTTTGAATTGGGTTGCCCATTGGTTATCCTTGCCTGCAACACAGCATCGGCCAAAGCCCTTCGCACAATCCAGCAAACCAACCTTCCCGTAATCGACCCGACACGAAGGGTACTTGGCGTAATACGCCCTACGGCAGAATGCATAGACCAACTCACCAAAAGCCGGCATATCGGAATACTTGCCACATCGGGTACCATCAAATCTGAATCCTATCTGATGGAAATCCATAAACTTTTCCCTGATGTCACAGTTACTGGTGAAGCTTGCCCCATGTGGGTACCATTGGTGGAAAACAATGAATACCAGTCCAAAGGTGCCGACTATTTTGTACAAAAACACATCAATCAGTTATTAGAAAAGGATTCTGACATAGACACCCTCATCTTGGGTTGCACGCACTATCCGTTGTTGATAGAAAAAATCCGTCAATTCACTCCAGCACATATTCGCATCGTACCGCAAGGTGAATATGTAGCTCGAAGTTTGCAGGATTATTTAAGACGGCATCCGGAAATGGACAGCCGTTGCACCAAGAACGGGACTTGCCGTTTCCTCACCACCGAAAGCACCTCCAAGTTCGAGGAATCCGCTTCTATCTTCCTCCGCCAAGACGTTATGGAGGTAGAAAGCATCACTTTGGAGTAACGGCAGAGAAAACGCATGAATGCTAAGTTTTTATTTTTCAGCGACATTCGTTTGTTCAATAAAATTATTTCAGCCGTTTTTAGAAGAATTTGTTAGAATCAGTCTAAGTGAACATTTTTTGATTAATCATTACAGGGAAACAA
>JAFQBF010000085.1 GCA_017416735.1 Bacteroidaceae bacterium
ATTTTTTCGAGTGAGGCGAAGTGCAGGCTTTCGAGCAATTCTCCCCGACGGATTTCAAGCTCTTTGCGAAGGAGTGCCAACGTATTGTCCGCCGACTTCCGGAGTACATCGCTGATGGTGAGGAAATGCGGCTTCTTCTCGTCGATGACACAACAGTTGGGCGAGATGCTCACCTCGCAATCCGTGAAGGCGTAGAGCGCATCCAGTGTCTTGTCCGATGATACGCCCGGGGCGAGATGGACGAGGATTTCCACCTTCTCGGAAGTCAAGTCCTCTACTTTACGGATTTTGATTTTACCTTTCTCACTTGCTTTCACAATGGAATCGCATACGCTCGTTACGGTTTTCCCGAAGGGGATTTCGGTAATGGCGAGCGTCTTGTTATCCACTTTGTTTATCTTGGCACGAACCTTCACCACGCCTCCACGTTCGCCGTCGTTGTACTTCGATACGTCGATGGAACCACCTGTCTGGAAGTCGGGATAGAGTTGGAACTCCTCCTTGCGCAGATAGGCGATGGAAGCATCGCAAAGCTCGTTGAAGTTGTGCGGAAGAATCTTCGAGGACAGACCTACGGCAATCCCTTCCACTCCCTGAGCGAGGAGGAGCGGAAACTTGACGGGAAGCGTAATCGGTTCCTTGTTTCGTCCGTCGTAGGAAGCCTGCCATTCGGTTGTTTTCGGATTGAATACCACATCGAGGGCAAATTTCGAGAGACGTGCTTCGATGTAACGCGGAGCGGCTGCTCCGTCGCCTGTGAGGATGTTCCCCCAGTTTCCCTGGCAATCTATCAGCAAATCTTTCTGTCCGAGTTGCACCAATGCATCGCCGATGGAGGCATCGCCGTGCGGGTGGAACTGCATAGTGTGTCCCACAATGTTTGCCACCTTGTTGTACCGTCCGTCGTCCAGGCGCTTCATCGAGTGAAGGATGCGTCGTTGGACGGGCTTCAGCCCGTCGTTGATGTGAGGGACGGCACGTTCCAAAATCACGTAGGAGGCATAGTCCAGAAACCAGTTCTGATACATGCCGGTGAGTTGGTGTTTCACGCCTTCTTTTTTGGTGTCGGCGGGTTTATAATCCGAATGTTGGTCTTCCAATTCAAGGTTTTCTTCGCTCATATTTATTTAATTTCCTTAATGTTTTCATGATATGCACACAAAAATACGACTTTTTCCGAAAAAAATCATTTACTTTGCACTTTATTTCGTGAAGAAGCGAATGTTTTGACTGCGGAATTTATTTTTTTGGCACGGATTACACGGATTGCACGGTTTCATTTCCTTGTGTCTCTGTAGTCGTCCCGACTGATTGGATGACGCGGTTTTTTAGGGGACTTCTGTGTCATCGCAATGGCCGGAGGCCTCGATAGGCAGTGGACGGGTTCCGTGAAATCCGTGTAATCCGTGCCTAAGACTGAAAGGAAATAACAATATAAAAATAAAGAAAAAAATGGCACAAGAAGACGTTTTTAAGAAACTCGTTTCGCATTGCAAGGAATATGGTTTCGTGTTCCCGTCAAGCGAAATTTATGATGGCCTGGGTGCAGTGTATGACTATGCACAGATGGGCGTGGAATTGAAGAATAACATCAAGCAATACTGGTGGCAGAGCATGGTGCTCTTGCACGAAAACATTGTCGGCATCGACTCGGCTATCTTTATGCACCCCACTATCTGGAAGGCATCGGGACACGTGGATGCGTTCAACGACCCATTGATTGACAACAAGGATTCGAAGAAGCGCTATCGTGCAGACGTGCTCATCGAAGACCAACTTGCCAAGTACGATGAAAAGATGAATAAGGAAGTGGCCAAGGCTGCCAAGCGCTTTGGCGAAGCTTTTGATGAAGCCCAGTTCCGTGCTACCAATGCTCGTGTACTCGAAAACCAAGCCAAGAAGGACGCTCTCCACGAACGTTTTGCCAAGGCACTGAACGATAACAACCTCGAAGAACTCCGTCAGATTATCCTCGACGAAGAAATCGTTTGTCCTATCAGTGGTACCAAGAACTGGACAGAAGTTCGTCAGTTCAACTTGATGTTCTCTACCGAAATGGGTTCTACAGCCGATGGCGCGATGAAGATTTATCTCCGTCCGGAAACAGCTCAAGGTATTTTCGTGAATTACCTGAACGTGCAGAAGACAGGCCGTATGAAGATTCCTTTCGGTATCGCTCAGATTGGTAAGGCATTCCGTAACGAAATCGTGGCCCGTCAGTTCATCTTCCGTATGCGTGAGTTCGAACAGATGGAAATGCAGTTCTTCGTGAAGCCGGGTACTGAACTCGAATGGTTCAGCAAGTGGAAAGAAACTCGTTTGAAGTGGCACAAGGCTCTCGGTTTCGGCGATGACCACTACCGTTACCACGACCACGACAAGTTGGCTCACTACGCCAATGCCGCTACCGACATCGAATTCCTCATGCCGTTCGGCTTCAAGGAAGTGGAAGGTATCCACTCACGTACCAACTTCGACCTTTCTCAGCACGAAAAGTTCTCTGGCAAGAGCATCAAGTATTTCGATCCGGAAATCAACGAAAGTTATGTACCATACGTGATTGAAACTTCGATTGGTGTGGACCGTATGTTCCTCAGCATCATGAGTGCAGCTTATCAAGAAGAAAAGCTGGAAAATGGCGAAACTCGTGTGGTATTGAAGCTTCCTGCAGCGCTCGCTCCGGTGAAGTTGGCTGTGATGCCGCTCGTAAAGAAGGATGGTCTGCCCGAAAAGGCTCGTGAAATCATCAACGACCTGAAGTTCCACTTCAACTGTCAGTACGATGAAAAGGACTCCATCGGTAAGCGTTACCGTCGTCAGGATGCTATCGGTACTCCGTACTGTATCACAGTGGATCATCAGACTTTGGAAGACAACTGCGTGACTCTCCGTAACCGTGACACTATGCAACAGGAACGTGTGGCTATCAGCGAACTGAACAACATCATCGCTGACAAGGTGAGCATCACCAGCTTGTTGAAGACATTGCAATAATCTGAATAGAGTATGAAGAAAAGTATTCTTTGGATAATCGGATGCCTGTTCTCGGTGTCGTTGGCCGTAACTTCGTGCGACGAGACCGACGGGGCAGTGGATCCTTATTTCAACTGGGAAGAACGTAACCAGTTGTTCATCGATTCCATTGCTAAGGTAGCTAATGCAAATCCTGACCAGTGGAAGGTGATTCATACATTCAAGTCGGTTCCTCCAATGAATGACTTGAATCCGGATGTGAACGACTATGTTTACTGTAAGGTTCTGAGTGAAGGAACAGGTACAGTGAAGCCTATTTTTACGGATTCGGTAGCTACACATTACAGAGGCCAGTTGATTCCCTTGTACAATGGTACGAAGGTAGTTTTTGACCAGTCCTTCCAAGGTGAATTGGATGAGGATATTGCTATGCCGGTTGTCTTTTCGGTAAATGGAGTGGTAGAAGGTTGGCAGATAGCCTTGCAGGAAATGCGTGAAGGTGACCGTTGGGAAGTCTATATCCCTTATTCTTTAGGATATGAAGCCTTTGGCAATGGAGAGATTCCTGGTTATTCTACGCTGATATTCGATATGACATTGGTGAAAGTTTACACTAACAGATAAAAAACAGGAGGAACTTGAAAAGTTCCTCCTGTTTTTTTTATTGTACACGTTTATTTCACGTTACCTACTTTAATCAGATATTCTGCTATTTGAACCGCATTCAGTGCGGCGCCCTTCTTGATTTGGTCGCCTACAATCCAGAATGTCAAACCATTTTCGTTTGCCAAGTCCTTGCGGATGCGGCCTACATATACAGGATCCTTGCCAGCGAGGAAGAGCGGCATCGGGTATTCCTTTTCAGCCGGGTTGTCGGTCAATACGAGACCATCGCCTTTGGCAAATGCTTCGCGGGCTTCTTCTACAGAAATAGGACGTTCGGTTTCTACCCAAATGCTTTCGGAGTGAGAACGGAGTGCCGGAACACGTACACACATCGCGCTCACCTGAATGTCGGAGTGCATGATTTTGCGTGTCTCGTTGTACATCTTCATTTCTTCCTTGGTATATCCGTTGTCGGTGAATACGTCGATTTGCGGGATGAGGTTGAATGCCAACTGATAGGCAAACTTGTTGACGGTGACAGGTTCACCTGCCAACACCTGGCGGTATTGTTCGTAAAGTTCGTCCATGGCGGCAGCACCAGCACCGCTGGCAGCTTGGTAAGTAGCTACGTGTACACGCTTGATGTGCGAGAGGTCTTCAATCGCCTTGAGAGCAACTACCATCTGGATAGTTGTACAGTTCGGGTTGGCAATGATGTTACGAGGACGGTTCAATGCATCTTCGGCATTGACTTCGGGTACAACCAAAGGAACATCGTTTTCCATACGGAAGGCGCTGGAGTTGTCAATCATCACGGCACCATATTTTGTAATGGTTTCGGCAAATTCGATAGAGGTTCCACCACCGGCAGAAGTAAATGCAATATCTACACCCTTGAAGTCATCGTTGTGCTGGAGGAGTTTCACTTCAATCTCTTTTCCGCGGAAGGTGTATTTGCGACCTGCACTACGGGCAGAACCGAACAACAACAACTCATCAATCGGGAAATTTCTTTCGTCGAGAACGCGCAGGAATTCCTGACCCACGGCTCCGCTTGCACCAACAATTGCTACTTTCATCTTTTTACTCTTTTTATTATGATTAATACTTATTCTTTTTCTTGTTAAAGAGGCTGCAAAAATAGTATATTTTGCAGAAAATCACCGAGGAAACGAAACTTTTTTTGTATTTTTGTCGATAATTTGATATAAAACCAACTTTGATACCTATGAAATTACCCGATATAGGCATTCATTTGCCCATTACAGACCCTACTTGGATTTTTTTCCTGGTGCTGATGATAATTCTTTTTGCTCCTATCATTTTGGGGAGACTGCGTATTCCTCACATCATTGGCATGATTTTGGCTGGTGTGGTTATCGGGAAGTATGGATTCAATATTTTGGAGAGGGACAGCAGTTTTGAACTTTTTGGTAAGGTGGGTATTTATTACATTATGTTCCTGGCCGGTTTGGAAATGGACCTCGAGAATTTGAAGAAGAATCTGGGGCGTGCCTTTGTCTTCGGGCTATTGACGTTTGCCATTCCGTTTGCAGTAGGTATGTGGGTCGGTATGTCGCTGTTTAGGTTCAGTGTGGGGGCTTCGTTGCTTTTATCCAGTATCTTTGCTTCGCATACATTGGTGGCTTACCCTATTGTAGGCCGATATGGCTTGTCCCGTCATGCTTCCGTTTCCATTTCCATCGGAGGTACTATGTTTGCTCTGACCGTTTCTTTGTTTGTGTTGGCTGGTATTTCGGGGATATACAAGGGTGAGTTGGATTCCGGTTCATGGATGCTTTTTGTTCTGAAATGTGTGGCATATTGTGTCTTTGTCTTTTGGATATTCCCTCGCTTTGCCCGTTGGTTCTTCCGTAAGTACGAGGACAATGTGATGCAGTATATCTTCGTGTTGGCGCTGGTGTTCCTCAGTGCAGCTTTGGCCGAGTTAGCGGGAATGGAAGGCATTTTCGGTGCATTCTTGGCCGGTTTGGTGCTGAATCGCCTGATTCCTCATGTCTCTCCTTTGATGAATCGTACGGAATTTGTGGGTAATGCCTTGTTTATACCTTATTTCTTGATTGGTGTGGGGATGCTCATCAATTTGGGTACTCTCTTCAGTGGTGGAGAAACGCTGAAAGTTGTGCTGGTAATGGTGGTTGTTGCTACGGTTACCAAGTGGATAGCGGCATGGCTGACGCAAAAGATATACCGCATGTCGAAGGCTTCCCGACAAATGCTGTTCGGCTTGAGCAATGCCCATGCGGCAGGTGCTTTGGCAATGGTTATGGTAGGGACGAAAATCGAAATAGCGCCGGGCGAGTATCTGATGAATGAAGGGATGTTGAATGGGGTAGTCATCATGATTCTGTTCTCTTGCATCATCAGCTCGATGGTGACCGAACATGCTGCCCGTACGATGGCTTTGGCTGAAGAAAATGGAGAGATGGATATGTCGCGTGGCAAGGAAGACGAACGTATGATGGTGTCTATTGCCAATCCGGAAACCGTCGAACCTTTGGTGAATATGGCTCTGTTGATGCGAAATCCCAAATCGAAGAAAGAATTGTTGGCCGTAACCGTAGAGGTGGAATACGATGAAGCGAAGAAGCAAGCTAAGCTTGCCCAGCGTCGCAAGAGTTTGGAGCATGCGGCACGCATTGCATCTGCGGTGGATGTCCCCATGAAGACCCGTTGCCGTTTGAGTACGAATGCCGCTACCGGTATTTTGAATACGGCCAGTGAGATGAATGCTACGGAAATTGTGCTTGGTCTTCACCATAAACATGGCTTGTTGGACTCCTTCTTGGGTAGTTTTGCGCAGAGCATCTTGAAGGGTACCCATCGCCAATTGATGATTGTGAAGTGCCTGATGCCTGTAAACACGATGCGCCGTCTGATGGTGGCTGTACCTCCTAAAGCCGAATATGAGGCAGGATTCTATAAGTGGGTGGAACGGTTGGCGCGCATCGGAGGACAATTGGGATGTAGGGTACATTTTTGGGCACATCCGGATACCATCCAACGCATTAGCGGATATATGGAAAAGTTCCATAGTAGTGTCAGGGTTGAATTTTCGACTATGGACGATTGGGATGATCTTTTGATGATGAGCAGCAAAGTGGCTTATGACCATCTGACGGTTATTGTCAGTGCCCGCAAGGGGGCCATATCCTACCAACCTTCGTTTGAGGAGCTTCCCAATCAGATTACCAAATATTTTTCGAATAGCAGTTTGATGTTGATTTATCCCGATCAGTTGGGCGACCCGTTGGAGAATTTCACTTTTTCCAGTCCTCGAAGCCAAGCTGAGAACCGCATTTATGATAATGTGTCCAAGTGGGTAATTAAGTGGGTGAAGAAAGGAGAAGAACAGGCATGAGTGAAAAGATGATAGAGATTCAAGGCATTACCAAGAGCTTCGGCGATTTGCAGGTGTTGAAGGGTATTGACCTTATTATATATAAAGGTGAGGTGGTAAGCATTGTAGGACCTAGTGGAGCCGGAAAAACCACCTTGTTGCAAATTATGGGTACGCTTGATAAGGCGGACGCAGGTTCGGTGGTTATCAATGGGGTAGAAGTGGGACGGTTGAAAGAGAAGGAACTTTCGGCCTTCCGTAACAAGCAGGTAGGTTTCGTGTTTCAGTTCCATCAGTTGTTGCCCGAGTTTACGGCCTTGGAGAACGTGATGATGCCTGCCTTGATTCAAGGTGTGTCATCGGGCGAGGCTTCCCGAAAAGCCAAGGAGACATTGGAGTATTTAGGATTGGCTGAACGGGCATCGCATAAGCCGGCAGAACTTTCGGGCGGAGAGAAGCAAAGAGTAGCCGTGGCACGTGCGCTCATCAACAAGCCTGCGGTGATTTTTGCAGATGAACCTTCAGGCAGTTTGGATAGCAAGAACAAGGAAGAACTTCACCAGCTCTTCTTCGACTTGCGCGAAAAGTTGGGGCAGACATTTGTGATTGTCACCCACGACGAAGGATTGGCACAACTCACCGACCGCACCATCCACATGGTGGACGGACAGATAGTGCAGTAGGTCAATACTCTGGAAATGCCTCTTTCAGAATGGCTTGGGCACGTGCCAAGTCTTTTTCGAAAACGAGGATGTCAATGTCTATGCCACGTATGTAGGACATCACTTGATTGGCATGTTCTCCTTGAAGCATCGATTCAATGCCTTCGTCTTTCAGAATGTCTTGTAGCATGTGAGCTTGCACATTGTCATTGAATGAAGCGAGTCTAACTGTTTTCATATTCATAAGTTTTTGATGCTTTCTACGTGTAAAGATAAGGTTTTTTACTATCTTTGGCAAAAAATTATAGCTAATGAATGTTATATTAGGAAAATACAACCAATTGGAGGTTGTGAAGGAAGTGGATTTCGGTGTCTATCTCAACGGAGGGGACGATGGCGAGATTCTTCTGCCTTCCCGTTATGTGCACGAAGGATGTCGTCCGGGCGATATGCTCAACGTGTTTATTTATCTGGACAATGAGGAACGCTTGATTGCCACCACTCTTCAGCCTTTGGTGCAGGTAGGCGAGTTCGCTTGTCTGGAAGTGGCATGGGTCAATGAATATGGTGCATTCCTCGATTGGGGATTGATGAAAGACCTTTTCGTGCCTTTCCGCGAGCAGAAGATGAAGATGCAGAAAGGTCATCGTTACGTCATCCACGCCCATGTGGACGAGGATAGTTACCGCATCATGGCATCGGCCAAGGTAGAGAAATTCCTGTCGAAAGATATGCCTCCCTATCAACCGGGTGAAGAAGTGGAAGTGATGGCATGGCAGAAGACTGACCTCGGCTATAAGGTAATCGTGGACAACAAGTTCAGCGGATTGGTTTATCAGAAGGAAATCTTCAAGGCTTTGGAACCGGGTATGAGGATGCCTGCTTACGTTCGTCAAGTCCGCGAGGACGGAAAGATTGACCTTACTCTTCAGAAGGACGGTCTTCAGAAGGTAGGTGATTTCTCGGGCGTGCTTTTGCAATACATCAAGGAACAGGGTGGACACACTCCATTGAATGACAAGAGTGCCGCCGAGGACATTTATGACACCTTCGGAGTAAGCAAGAAGACTTTCAAGAAGGCCGTTGGCGATTTGTATAAAAAACGCCTTATCCTTTTGGTGGAAGACGGAATACGTTTGGTTTAAAACATCAGCAAGAATTAGAGAAAAGTTGAAGGCGAATTTTAAATTCGCCTTCAACTTTTCTCTAATTAAACTATTTGGAATTATTCCTTGAATTTTACCACCATCAGTACAGGATTGTCGTCTTCTTTCAGTCCTTCGGCTATGGTTTTCAGCTCACCGCTCAACTCTCCGGCTTCGAGGGCTTCGATGAGGTCGAAAGCTTCAATTCTCAAATAAGCGGTGTTGGCATCCTTCCCACCAAAAGTCAAATATTTATACGATACATCTGATTGCCAATCGGTGTTGTAGAACTTGGGAGCAAACGCTTCGCCAGTCTTGATGTCGTACAACAACCATCCACTACCCTTGTCCATACATTCATAATCCCACTCCTGATTGGTTTCATCATAGACAAGCCTCTGCATTTGGCGACGAAGGAAATAATGTTGTGGAGTAAGACCATACATCATCAAGAAGCATTTATTCTCTTTATCCTCTTTCACGGAAGGAGTTCGGGTTATCACGGGTTCCAAAGCTTCACCCACCATCCGATAAACGGTGTCCGATGAAACCTCATTTACATATACATCCCCATTCAAGTTCTTTAAGGAAGTGCTGGGCATCATCACTTTATAGGGGGTTCCGTCCGCCAACGCCATCTGCAAATGCATCGACGTATAGTAATCCTGCTGATATGAAAGGCTATCCACTCTTCCATCCACCTTCGACATACGTACTATGGGATGATAAGGAGGGTCCACCTTACCTTCTTTATTCTCTCCCGGCTTTTCCTTGAACATCACCAGATAGCCAGCACCTCCATCCACGAAATCGTGTTGAACCACCTTTTCTTCAAACTTGAATTGTCGCTTCAAATCACCACTGAACGAATAGACAGATATCAGATTCTGAGAAAACAGATGCACAAATACTTCCTCCTTTTTCCAATCGACAATGCCATAGGTGACAAACGGATATTCCCCTGGGCCTTGACCCTTCTTATCTATCACGCTTCGGGCTTTACCGTCGGGATGGAACAAGTAGATTTTGTCATCTCCGATTACGGCTATACCTTCCGAAGATACTTCTTCCATCTTTCCACGAAACAAGAAATCGTCTTTCGATTCCAATGGGATATAGCTCACATCTGCTACATCCTGCAAGCAGATTTCCTTGTCGGGATAGTCGGCATTCATATCTATCTGAGGAAGAACAGATGTCTTCTGATTGGCATCACCACAACCGGTGGCGAACAAGGCGAGCATCAAAGTTGCGCAGCAAAAGATTCTTTTCATCGTATCAATTCAATTAAGACATTGCAATATTAGCAAAAATTTCCGAGAAATAGAATGGTTGAATGGGAAAATGTAACCAGTATGATGTTCTTTTGATTTCTACATTTGTCCGTGGAAAGAAAGCATTGGGAAAACTCCCTAAACAAATAGGGAAATCCCCATCGTAATATAGGGAAAATCAGTTGTAGGAGGAGAATTCTTCCTCTATTTTTGTACTCAGAAAACAATAACTCTAAAAATTGAAAGATATGAAGAAGCTGACTACCTTTTGGATGATGATTTGGATGCTCGGAATGAGTCTTCCTGCGATGGGAGCCATGAGCATGAGCAAGATGCGTCAAAACGCCCGTTTCCTGACCGACCGTATGGCATACGAACTGAACCTCAGTTCGATGCAATATGACGATGTGTATGAAGTAAACTATGACTTCATTGACAATGTGCGCTACATCATGGATGATGTGGTTCGTGGATATGGCTACGCCGTAGAACGTTACTATGAATTCCTGGATTATCGGAACGATGACTTGAGATGGATTCTGTCGTCATCGCAATATCGCCGGTTTATGGGAGTGGATTACTTTTATCGACCGATTTATACCACCTCAAGGAATTGGCTGTTCCGCATCTATCAAGTATATCGGGATGTGAACCATTTTTATTATGCGAAGCCACATCATTATAAGACCTATAAGGGTGGACATTATCGGACACACTTCGGTCACGTAAGTTTTTACAAGAATCATCGGAAGGAACATTATAAGCATGATTTCTATAAAGGTGACATCCGAGTTCATCGCAACGACAAACCCAAAGACAGACCGAAGGTGAACAACCGGCCGGCACCGGAAAGAAGAAAGGATGTAAAGAAGGAGGTAAAGAAAAATGTAAAGAACGAATCAAGACCTGTCGGTAGAAAGGAAGTAAAGCAAGACACTCGTCGTACAAAGGAGAACGTGTCTTCACGCACTTCCAATCGGAAGGAAGGTCAAGATGGTAGACGCGCCGTTCGCCAACGATAAAACCAGAACGTGGGTGTGTTTTTTGACACACCCGCGTTCTTTTATAATGTCAGTGGAATCCCTTTGTAGAAATCCAGAATTTTGCTGCGGTAGATGAACTCATATTTGGCTTGAATGCCATCGGAGAGGGCTCGCATCCAGGCGGTACGCATTTCATTGTATTCGGTGGCAGAGGCTTTGCCGTTGGCATACTTTTCGCTCATCAACTTAAAGGAAGCCTCTGCCGATTCGCTGGCTGAAAGGCTGCTTTTGTACTTGCTCTCGGAAGCCAAGGCATTGTAGTAGGCCTGTTGGATTTCTTTGTATAGCGCTTTCTTGCTTTCTTCCAATTGCCAGGAAAGAGCCTGATGCTGGATACGGGCACTTTTGACCCGATTCCGTGTCTGGAAGCGATTGAACAAAGGAATACTCAAGGAAAACTGAAGGTACTTGTTCATGTTCTGTTCCCATTGTGTCCCGAAATCGGCATTCTGAATGCCCGACAGGCGATAGTAGTTCGTACCGATGCCGGCTCCGAACGAAAGCTGGGGATAGTAGGCGCTTTGAGCAATCTTGATGCTTTTTTCTGCTCCTTGCATGCGGTATTGGGCTGCCTTGATGGCTGGCTTGTTCATCATGGCCTGGGCATAGACTTCCTCGGGAAGTGTAAGGTGAACCGAAAAATAGTCAATGTCTGGTACACTGATTTGAAAACCTTCAGGAGATGGCAATTCCAATAGTTGGCTTAAATCAAGCAAAGCCAACTGGTGATTGTTTTCGGCTTGTACCATCGACAGCTCGTCTTGAGCCACACGTGACTTGGCTTCCAGAACTTCGGCTTCCGAAGCTTTGCCGTTCTTGAAGAATACCACTTTCTTGTCCAATTGTTCTTGGCTTAGTTTCACTTGGTTGCGGGCTACCTTTACCAGCTCTTCGTTGAACAATACCTGGAGGAAGTAGGAGGCTACCTGAATACTGATGTCTTCCTTGGCCTTGTTCAGATCTTCGGTAGCAGCTTTCAGGTTCAGCTTGCTCAAGGCGATGCTGTTGGGTATTTGCATCCCGGTAAAGAGGGGGATGTTGGTACCTAACGAGAAGTTGGTATTCTGTGTATTTCGGTTGCCATATGTGTTGTCGGATTGCAAGGCTCGTCCGAAGTTGAAGGACTGGCCTACATTGCCGTTCAGATTAGGCAATCGGCTCCATTGACTTGTGTTCAGTTCTACCTTGCTTTGGTCGCGTGCAGCTTCTTTCTGCTTGATGCTGAGGTTGTGTTCGATGGCATGGGCGATGCATCGTTGCAAGTCCCATGTTTCTTGAGCCTGAAGATGGCAGACTCCCATCAGGATCAGGCTGAGGCTTAAGATTGTTTTCTTCATTGGTTATTCTCCTTTCTGGCACCACGTACCTTTTGGCCTTCATTCAACCCTTGCTTGATTTCGATTCGGATACCATCGCTCATACCGGTAGTGACGGGTTGGCGAATGAACTCTTGTTCGGGAAGACTGTCGGTCAATATATATATAAAGGTGGAATCTCCACTGAATTCGATGGTACTTTCAGGGACAGTAAGTACCTGATGGGCACGCTCCAATACAATTTCGGCATTGGC
>JAFQBF010000086.1 GCA_017416735.1 Bacteroidaceae bacterium
AACTAAGTGTCATTCAGACGACCGTAGGGAGGAAGAATCTCGGGAGCATACACTAATACATCCACGTGGATGTTTCCGAGATTCTTCGCTTCGCTCTGAATGACAATGAATTAACTATCCCAACATCGCATCCGCCAAAGCTTCCAAAGCAGGAATGTCGCCTTGTTTCATGGCCGAGCGGATAGTCACCATCGGCTCAACGATTTCGATGTCCTTCATCGTTTCCAGCATTCCCTTCATCACACGTCCGGCGCAAGGAGCCCACGAACCGTTCTCGATGATGCCCACACGGCGCTTCTGATACGCTTTCAATTTCAAATGGTGGAGGAAGTCGTACATCGGAGGGAACACATCCGCGTCATACGAAGCAGCAGCTACAATCAGCTTGTCCATACGGAAGGCATCTTCCACGGCTTCGGCCATGTCGTCCCGGCAAAGGTCGGCGATGGATACCTTCGGAGCACCCTTGGCACGGAGGATTTCCGCCATTTTCTCGGCAGCTTTCTTGGTGCCTCCGTGAATGGAAGCGTAGGCGATGAACACTCCTTCCGTTTCTACTTCGTACTTGCTCCAGGTGTCGTACAAGCCGATGTAATAGCCCAAGTTTTCTTTCAATATCGGGCCGTGAAGCGGGCAGATGCAGGCGATGTCCAGCGTAGCGGCTTTCTTCAGAAGTGCTTGTACCTGAGCGCCATACTTGCCACAGATGTTGAAGTAATAACGACGAGCCTCGCAAGCCCATTCTTCTTCGTGAGCCAAAGCCCCGAACTTGCCGAATCCGTCGGCCGAGAAGAGCACCTTGTCCTGCTGGTCGTATGTCACCATCACTTCCGGCCAATGCACCATCGGAGCCATGAAGAATTGCAGGGTATGCTCACCCAAGCTCAATGTCTCGCCTTCCTTTACCGCAAGGGTACGTCCGTTGAAGTCCGTATCTTCGAAGAATTGAGGCATCATCTGGATGGCCTTGGCAGAGGCAACCACCTTCATGTCCGGGTATTTTTCCAATGCCTTGGCGATGTTTCCGGCGTGGTCGGGTTCCATATGCTGTACGATGAGGTAATCCGGTGTGCGTCCTTCGAGGGCTTCTTCCAAGTTGGTCCACCAGTCTTCGCTCTTGCGGAGGTCAACGGTGTCCATAATGGCCACTTTCTCATCCGTAATCAGATAGGAGTTATAAGAAATGCCGTTCGGCACAATGTATTGGCTTTCGAACAAATCGATGGTGGTATCGTCCACCCCGATATATTTGATTTTTTCGGTTACGTTTGATGTCATATCGTTTACATTTTTAATTTTCGGATTGCAAATATCGTTTTTTTTGGTTGTTCGGGCAAATGCTTTTCACTTTATTAATAATTATCGAAGGCAAAAGGCAACAAATCCCTTGCACTTTCCACCACAATCACCTCCTCTGCACCGCAAAGCAGGATGCGCATTGGCTTTCTATAGCGTTTTTCCGTTTCTAACATTACTTGACGGCAAGCTCCGCAAGGGGAGATGGGGTAACTGGGGGTTACACCGTCTTCGCTACAGGCGGCAATCGCTAACGCCACGACCGGCACATCGGGATATTGCGAGTTGGCATAAAACAAGGTGGTGCGTTCGGCGCAAAGTCCCGAAGGCGATGCCACATTCTCTTGATTGGTGCCCGTCACCACGATGCCATTCTCCAACAAGGCAGCTGCACCGACGTGAAATCGGGAGTAGGGCGCATAGCTCCGTCGGGTAGCTTCGAGGGCGGCATCCGTCAGTGCAAGGTCTTCGGCCGACAGCTCGTGATAAGCATACACCTTTACCTGTGTTTCAAGGGTAATCGTCTTCATTGATTCAAGTTTTTCCACAAATATACTATATATAAGGTGGAAAAACAAAAATCTATCCGTATTTTTGTCGAAACATTAAATAATGTAAAAAAAAGACCCCTGCCTTTTACTTTTCACGTCGGGAGGGTTCTAACAGACAAAGACCAGAAACAAGCAGATGATGAATGAAGATAGAATACGCGAAACGTGTATGGTGAATCCCGAGCAAGGCTTCCGCCTGTTGGTGGAGAAATATCAAGGCCCGATGTATTGGCACATCCGCCGTATGGTGATTTCGCACGAAGATGCGGAAGACGTGTTGCAGGAAACGTTCATACGGATATACCGTTCGATGAATGATTTCCGTCAGGAGAGTTCCTTGCAGACTTGGATGTATCGGATAGCCTCTAACGAGAGCCTACGCTTCCTCAACCGGAGGAAGGAGCAAGCCGTCTCTACCGAGGAGGTACAGGAAGAGCTGATGAACAAGCTGATGGCGTCAGAATACGTGGATTATGACAACGCGATGGAAGTGAAGTTCCAGCAAGCCATCCTCCGCCTGCCCGAAAAGCAAAGGTTGGTGTTCAACCTCCGCTACTACGACGAGCTGAAGTACGAGGAAATCAGTCGCATCACCGATACCAAGGTAGAGACATTGAAGTCCAACTACCATTTCGCTAAAGAGAAGATAAAGGAGTATATGATTAATAATTGAAAGATTATGAGTAAGGATTTTAATTTTGAAGAAATTGGCAAGCGCACGCCTTTCCGTACCCCCGAAGGGTTCTTCGAGCGGATGCAGGCCGAAACCTTGAAGCGGGCAGCCGAAGAAAAGCGCAGGAAGAAGCTCTTCCGTCTGCGTGTGGGCTTCTCTGCAGCGATGGCCGTAGCGGCGATGATATGCGGATTCGTGTTCTTTTCCGCACCCGATTCGGAGTTGCCTTCCCCGGAAAATCCTGCCGAATGGGTGGCGCAACTTAACGGCGATGCCATAGACCTTTATATTCAGGACCTCACCGATGAGGAACTGGAAGAATGGGTGGAATTCTCGGAGAATGATATATATTATGAATTGACAACTCAAAATTCAGATGAAGATGAAGACTAAGTATTTTATTATGATGGTAGTAGCTGTGCTGATGGGCACACAAGTGATGAATGCTCAAGACAATGAGCAGGGTAAGAAACGTAGCCGCAAGCGTATGACTATGGAACAGATGGTGGATATGCAGTCGCGCAAGATTATAGGCGATTTGGGACTGGACGACAAGACTGCCGCCAAGTTCACTGAAGTCTATAAGAAATATATGACAGCGCTGAACGATGTTCGCAAGGAATTTCCTCTGTATGGATATAAAGGGATGAAGGCGAAGGCAGAGAAAGGTGAAGACGGGCAGATGAAGGCTCGGGTGGTGATGCCCACCGATGCCGAAGTGGACAAGATGATGCGCGACCGCTTCAAACAAAGCCGCAAGATGCTCGACATCCGCGAGAAGTATTACGACGAGTTCCGTAAATTCCTTTCTCCCAAGCAGGTGCAGAAAATCTATGACCAGGGACAGATGAATCACGGAAAGTTCCATAAGGAGATGAACCGTAGGGCAGGAATGAAGCGTCCGATGGAAGGCCCTCGTCAAGATAAGCCTCAGAAGTAATGTAATTGTTATTCAGAGGAGTTTTAGCGATGAAGAATCTCGGTAGCATCAAGCGGGTGTTACCGGGATTTTTTCGCTGTGTCCAGAATGACAATTTGGAGTAGAATTAGGATTTCTGAAAATAAAGTTGTAAGTTTGCGAAAACTTATTAAACTATGAAAAGACACCTTATATATCTTCTGACTATATTCGTATGCCTTTCACTTCAGGCACAGACCCGCAACAAGCAATACGAAGACTATATCAAGCAATATCGCGACCTGGCGGTCGATGAGATGAAGAAGTACCATATCCCTGCCAGCATTACTTTGGCACAGGGCTTGTTGGAGTCTGGGGCAGGGCAGAGCACGCTTGCCCGCAAGTCGAACAACCATTTCGGAATCAAGTGCGGAAGCGATTGGCAGGGAAAGACCGTCCGTCACAACGACGATGCCCGTGGCGAATGTTTCCGAGCCTACAAACATCCCAAGCAATCTTATGAAGACCACTCCAAGTTCTTGGCAGGTCGTCCGCGTTACGCTTCGCTCTTCAAGTTGAAAATCACCGATTATAAAGGTTGGGCACGAGGCTTGAAGAAAGCCGGATATGCCACCGACCCTCGATATGCCCAACGCCTGATTGATATCATCGAGCTTTATGACCTGGACAAATACGACAAGAAAGGAGGTCTGAAATGGATGAAGGAAAATCCGAATCCTCACCAGCCTTACATAGCCAACGGCTTGCTCTATATTGTGGTGCGTGCGGGTGATACGTGGAAATCCATTTCCAAGGAGTTCGACATCAGCCAGAAGAAACTCCGCAAGTACAATGACCTCTACAAGGGTTACGAACTTCAGCCGGGCGACATTCTCTATCTGGAAAAGAAGAACCGCAAGGCGCAGAAGGAACATATTGTCCACGTGCTGCGTGCCGGAGAGTCTATGTATCTCATATCGCAGAAGTATGGCATCCGCTTGAAGAATCTGTACAAATTGAACAAGATGGATGCTGATGAACCAGCACCCGAAGTGGGAACTATCCTTCGTTTGCGGTGAAAGGTGTTGTTGCTGTTTATGCATCTTCCTTGCATACCCAAAAAGGTGTGACATTTTGTAAATCTGAAAAGTTTTCGTAGATATATACGAATAGGTTTAGGAAAACTATCTGAAACTGCAAATATTTTAGATTTTTTTTTGTTTTTATTGGAGAAATGCTTATCTTTGAACTATGATTGAGGTGGATTTATCGACCAAAAATAAATTTTATTCTCTAATACTGTAAAACTATTTAATAGAAATGCCTATGGGAAAGGAAATCTAATGCTAAAACAAACAACGGATAGACAAACTGTTCGATTTTTAACTAAATTGCAAAAAATAACCTTAAATTAATATTAGTAACCAAATTTCATTACTATGAATGAACAACTAAAAAGAAGAGGATTTGCGCATAACAAAATTCTCGCTACAGTAGCTTTGAGCGCAATGTTCTTGGGCGGTAGCCCGATGTTCGCTGCTGATGTGGTTCCTGGTACTCTTTCTGCTATGGAACAGCAACAGACAATCAATGTGACAGTTACAGTAAATTCGAATGAAGGACCGGTTGTCGGTGCTAATGTTGTACAGAAAGGTACAACTAATGGTGGCATCACTGACTTCAATGGTGTGGTGAATCTGGATGTACCCAGAGGCTCTGTCCTTCAAATATCTTTTATCGGTTACAAGACACAGGAAGTGAAAGTAACCGGTTCAAGGATTTCCGTGAATCTTGTAGAAGATTCTGAATTGCTGGAAGAAGTGGTAGTAGTAGGTTACGGTACTCAGAAGAAGGCCAACTTGACTGGTGCCGTTGCAACTGTGGATGTGGCAAAGACTATGGAAAGCCGTCCGCAAAGTGATGTCAGTAAGGCTTTGCAGGGTGTTGTTCCTGGTTTGACCGTATTGAATTCCAGTGGTAAATTGGGTGAAGCTCCTGTTATGACTATCCGTGGTACCGGTACATTGAGTAACGGTGCGCAGAGTGCTCCGCTTATCGTATTGGATGGTGTGGTTATCGACGACCTTTCGTTTGTCAACCCGAACGATATTGAAAACATCTCCGTATTGAAGGATGCTGCTTCTACTTCTATTTATGGTACACGTGCTGCATTTGGTGTGGTATTGATTACTACAAAGAGCGCCAAGAAGGTGGACAGAGTAAAGATCAACTATACCAACAACTTCTCTTGGGCAACTTCTTCCATTTTGCCTGACTATCCAGACGTAGCAACTCAAGCTCGCGCCCTTCGTGCAGCCAATGAACGTGCAGGTTTGGAAAACGAATTGTTCGGTATGTATATGGATGATTATTTCATTGGCAAGGCAGAAGACTGGTTGAAACGTCATGGTGGTAAGGCCGGTTATCGTGAAATGGTTCCGGGCGATGACTTTGACTTGGACTATGAAACAGGTAAGGGCCTCTATTATGCTGACTGGGACGTAGTAGGCATCATGTACCGTGACTGGAAGCCGGCACAGAACCACAACATTTCTGTACAAGGTACCAGCGGAAAGACTTCTTACTACATGTCATTGGGTTACAACAAGGAAGAAGGTATCATGACTTTCAATCCGGACAAGCTCCGTCGTTACAACGTGACCATGAACATTACTTCGGACATTACTGACTGGTTGCAAGTCGGTGGTCGTTTCAGCTACAACGACAAGAAATATACAGAACCGAATACCCGTCGTAATACCTATACATATATGTGGCGTTGGGGTAGCTTCTTCGGTCCTTATGGTAGCTTCAATGGCTATGATATGGAAAACGACATTGCTTACCGCAAGCAAGCCGGTGATGCCGTAACTGATGACACTTATACCCGTATCGGTGGTTTTGCCAAGGCTAAATTGTTCAAGGGCTTTACTTTGAATGCTGACTATACCGTAAGTATCCAGAACAGAGACTACCGTGCAGAACAATTGCCGGTTTATAACTTGAATTCTTGGGGTGGTGACGTAATCAATCCGGATTATGCATACGGTCCATCGAATACATCCATTACTCAGCAAAGTAACAGAAACCAGTCTTACGCACTTAATGTATATGCTAATTATGAGTTCTCTTTGAACAAGCATAACTTTAACGTGATGGTAGGTGCCAATGCAGAAGAAGGTGAAAACAGAATGCATTATAGCCGTCGTAAAGGCTTGTTGGATGCAACTTTGCCGGAATTCCCGTTGGCAACAGGCGACCAGACTGTAGATGGTAGCCACAGCGAATGGGGTACGGCTGGTTGGTTCGGACGTATCAATTACGAC
Source organism: Bacteroidaceae bacterium (assembly GCA_017416735.1). Taxonomy (GTDB): domain Bacteria; phylum Bacteroidota; class Bacteroidia; order Bacteroidales; family Bacteroidaceae; genus Phocaeicola. Next base: position 6,745 of record JAFQBF010000086.1, read on the forward strand.
TGGAATGGTATTTGGTTGCTCGAGTTGAACGGCCGTTACGACGGTTCTTCCAAATTCCCGTCAAGTGACCGTTGGGCATTCTTCCCATCAGGTTCTATGGGTTATCGTTTCAGTGAAGAAGCTTACTTTGAACCTTTGAAGAAGGTCTTCAGTAACGCTAAGTTGCGTGGTTCATTCGGTGAAATCGGTAACCAGGCTATCGGTAGCAACATGTTCGTTTCTACTATTAGCGGTTCTACTGTAAACTGGCTTGATGCAGGTGGTGTGAAGCTCAGTTCATATGGTCTTCCTTCTTTGGTTTCTTCTACTTTGAAATGGGAACGTATCCAGACTATCGACGTTGGTCTTGACCTTGGTTTCTTGAATGGTGATCTGAACGCATCATTCGACTGGTACCAACGTACAACTAAGGACATGTTGGCTCCTGCCAAGACTATGCCTCAAGTATTGGGTGCAAGCGCACCGTATGTAAATGCCGGTGAGTTGAGAACACGTGGTTGGGAATTGACATTGGATTATCACCATACATTCCAAAACTTGGATGACTTGTCAGTATATGGTAATTTCAGTATTGGTGACTTCACAACAGAAATTACTAAGTGGGACAACGATTCTAAGTTGTTGAATTCAAATTATAGCGGTAAGAATTATGGCGATATTTGGGGCTTCGAAACTGAAGGTATTTTCAAGGATGAAGCAGACTTTAACAGCCATGCTGACCAAAGCGCATTGGAATCAGGTACATTTAAGTATGGTGTCGGTGACATCAAATTCAAGGATCTGAACAATGACGGTAAGATTGACGGTGGTAAGGGTACTGCTGATGACCATGGTGACTTGAAGGTTATCGGTAATACATTGCCGCGTTATCAGTATAGCTTCCGTTTGGGTGGTTCTTGGAAGGGATTCGACCTTGACATGTTCTTCCAGGGTGTAGGCAAGCGTGATATCTGGTCATACGGTGCATTTGTTATTCCTTTGAGCCGTGGTGCCGATGCTGTTTATGCAAACCAAACAGACTATTGGAGCGAAGAAAATCCGAATCCTGATGCATTCTATCCGCGTATGTATCCAGGAAACGGTTCACAAGGACGTATTTCTACAATCGATCCGGGTAAGAATAACTTCTATCCTCAGACTCGTTATTTGATTGACGCATCATACTTGCGTTTCAAAAACTTGACATTAGGTTATACTTTGCCGAAGGAATTGACTCAGAAAGCATATTTGGAAAAGGTACGTGTATATTTCACAGCTGAAAACCTCTGTGAATTGATTAACAATAGCTATGCACCGATTGACCCGGAAGTAAATACAGGTCAGGGCGGTAGTGTAAGCAATGGCGCATGGGGTCGTGTAGAACCGATGTACCGCACTATCTCTTTCGGTTTGCAAGTAACACTCTAACTTTAAAACAGATTCAATATGAAAAATATAAAATATATCGTAGGATTAGGACTGCTCACATTAGGTTCAATGACCGCATGTGATGATGTTCTCGACAAGGAACCGTTGGATAGATTTACCGATGAAAACTTCTGGAAGACAGAAAGTAACGTGGAAGGTTATGCCAATACATTCTATGCCAACTTTACCGGTTATGGTAATGCGGGTGGTACAGGATTGTTCTACTTCAAGACCTTGTCTGACGATCAAATTGGTAATGCTTTTGTTGATTGGGATCAAAAGAATGCTTTGACTTCCAATGGTACATGGTCCAGCTGTTATACAGAAATTCGTCGTGCCAATGCCATGATTGAGAAGATTCCTGGTATCGATGCTTCGGAAACAGCCAAGAACCATTGGTTGGGTGTAGCCCGTATGATGCGTGCTTATAACTACTTCCAGTTGGTACGAATGTTCGGTGATGTTCCTTATACAGACCAGAAACTGAATGTCGATAATGCGGAAGTTATTTATGGCCCACGTACAGACCGTGACCAGGTAATGGATAAAGTGTTGGAAGACCTGAACTTTGCAGCAGCCAATATCAATGAAACCTATAGTACCATCAAGTGGAGCCGTGATATGGCAAATGCCATGAAGGCAGACATCTGTTTGTGGGAAGGTACTTTCCGTAAATATCGTAGCTCGGCAGATGGTCAGCCGGCAGCTGATGCGACTGGTGCACAGAAGTTCTTGCAAGCTTGTAAAGATGCTTGCCAGCATATTATGAACAGAGATTACCATTTGGGCGCTTCTTATCAGGCTACTTATAATTCAACAACTTTGACAGACAGCTATGAAGTGATATTCGGTAAGGAATATAAGGACAATGTGTTGATGCACTCGTTGATTGCTTATACTTGTAGTTCCACTCAGATTCATGGTATGTCGAAGGATGCTTTCGAATCTTATTTGATGACAGACGGTAAGCCGATGGGTATTTCTTCATTGGATGATACAGATGTGGCTCCATTGAACGCAGACAAGAACTTGGATTTGACAGACATCTTGGCTGTACGCGACAAACGTTTGAGCGAAACCATCGACCATGTATTGCTGTACAATGGTAACAGTAACACGCGTGCTGAAGGTGATATGGAACAGACTTCTTCATCTGGTTACGGTATTGCGAAGTATGACAATGTTAGTCTCCCACAAGGTAGCCGTAGAAATACTACCAAGAACTATACTTGTGCACCGATTTACTGGCTTGCAGTGATTTATTTGAACTATGCTGAAGCATGTGCAGAATTGGGAAGCATTTCACAGACTGACCTCGACAATACCATCAACAAGCTCCGTGACCGTGCAGGTTTGCCTCACTTGACAACTGAAGTTGGTTTCACAGACCCGAAGAACGATCGTGGTGTAAGTGATTTGATTTGGGAAATCCGTCGTGAACGTCGTAGTGAATTAATGTGTGATAACTGGTTCCGTTATTGGGATTTGGTTCGTTGGCACATGCTCGATAAGTTGGATTCTACCAAGTATCCAGATGTAATGTTGGGTGCTAACGTGAAGAATGACCCAGCTTGTGAAGCTGACAAGAAGGGTGATTACATTGATGGCTCAAAGGGATTGACTCGTACTTACGACAAGAAGTATTATCTCTATCCAATTCCATCAGGACAATCAGACTTGAATCCTCAATTGGGACAAAACCCGGGTTGGTAAATAATGCCTAACCTTAAAATAAAACTCCCTCTCCGGTTCCCGGAGGGGGAGTTTTTTTTGTTTCCGTTTGTTGGTTTTTAGGTAAAATATCGTAAATTTGCAGATAGAATAAGATAAAGACCATGAGCAACTACCGTAAACGCATACCGTATGGCATGATGAATTTTGTGGATGTACGCAAAGATAATTGCTATTTTGTGGACAAGACCCGTTTCATCCCTACAATGGAACAGGCTAACAAGTTTTTCTTCTTCATCCGTCCGCGCAGGTTCGGGAAGAGCCTGACTATGTCGATGCTTCAGCATTATTATGATGTGCTGGATAAGGACAAGTTCGATGAATTGTATGGCGATTTGTATATCGGCAAGCATCCTACGGAAGAACGGAGCAGTTATCTTGTCATCCAACTGAACTTTGCGGTGGTGAATGCAGAATTGAACAATTACCGAAGGTCTTTGGATGCCCACTGTAATACAGAATTCAATTATTTCTGCGATGTATATGCCGACTATCTTCCTAAAGGGTTAAAAGAAGAAATGAATAAGAAGAACGGTGCGGTAGAACAATTGGACTATCTTTACAAGGAATGCAAGAAACATGACTTGAAAATCTATCTTTTCATCGACGAATACGACCATTTTACCAACAAGATATTGTCAGAACCGGGATGCTTGGATGAATATCAGGGCGAAACACACGGAACGGGGTATCTCCGCAACTTCTTCGACACCATCAAAGCGGGCACCTATTCTTCCATCAAGCGTTGCTTCGTGACGGGAGTCAGCCCCGTGACGATGGACGACCTGACCAGCGGATTCAACATCGGCACGAACTATTCCACTTCACCGGAGTTCAACGAATTGGTAGGCTTTACAGAAGAGGATGTACGCGAGATGTTGGACTATTATCGTACTACAGCCGAGTTCCATCATTCTACCGACGAACTGATAGAGAAAATGAAGCCTTGGTATGACAACTATTGCTTTGCGGAAAAAAAATATGGCCGTACCACGATGTATAATTCCAACATGGTGCTCTATTTTGTGGATAATTACATCCGCAATGGTTGTGAAATTCCTGACAGAATGATAGAGGACAACATCCGTGTGGACTATAACAAGCTGCGTATGCTCATCCGCAAGGATAAGGAGTTTGCCCACGATGCTTCGGTCATCCAGACATTGGTATCGCAAGGATATATCACGGGAGAACTGAAAACCGGTTTCCCGGCGGAGAATGTCGGTCATCCGGATAACTTCGTCAGCTTGCTATATTACTTTGGTATGCTTACTATCGATGGCACTTCACGTGGCAAGACACGATTTATCATCCCTAATCAGGTGGTTCGTGAACAGCTGTTCAACTATTTGCTTGAAACCTACGATGAAGTGGATTTGAAGTTCAGCAGTATGGAGAAAAACGACCTGAATGCTGATTTGGCATACGATGGGAAATGGCGTGAATACTTCCAATACATTGCCGACTGCCTTTCTACATACGCTTCGCAACGGGACAAGATGAAAGGGGAATATTTTGTACATGGATTCACGTTGGCGATGACTGCCCAGAACCGTTTCTATCGTCCCGAGTCGGAAAAGGATACGCAAGGCGGTTATGCCGACATCTTCCTGCTTCCGTTGACGAGCATCTATAAAGATATGCTTCACAGTTACATCATCGAACTGAAATATGCCAAAGGCAAGGATAGTGACGAGGTCGTGGCAAGACTTCGTGAAGAAGCTATCGCTCAAGCCAACCGCTATGCCGACACAGAGGTGGTGAAGCGCAATGTCGGGCATACTACCCTACACAAGATTGTGGTGGTGTATCGAGGTATGGATATGGTGGTTTGTGAGGACGTCTTATAATAGAGCAAAAATAGGCAAGATTATTTCTTATTCTCAAGAATAAGACTTATCTTTGTTAGTAAATTGCTACTACTATGAAAAAACTATTACTACTAACTATGGTGTTGTGCTTTGCATTGTGGTGTCAGGCACAAGATAATCGTGTGATAATGGGTGCCGAACAGACATCCGAATATTTCCCAATTCTCAAAGGAAAACGGGTCGCTATCTTTTCCAATCATACGGGAATGGTAGGCGACAAGCATCTTTTGGATGTTTTGCTTGAGAATAAATTCAACGTAGTTGCCATTTTTTCGCCAGAACATGGTTTCAGAGGAAATGCGGATGCTGGAGAGCATGTAAAAAGCTCGGTGGACTCCAAGACCGGTGTACCTATTCTTTCGCTTTATGATGGTAAAGACAAGAAGCCAAGTGATGCTTCTATGCGTAAATTCGACGTCTTGGTAGTAGATATCCAGGATGTGGGCTTGCGTTTCTATACATACTACATTACAATGTGCCGTTTGATGGATGCCTGTGCAGAATATAATCGTAAGGTATTGTTGCTGGATCGCCCGAATCCCAACGGTCACTATGTGGATGGCCCTATTCTTGATATGAAGTTTAAGTCGGGAGTGGGTTGGTTGCCGATACCTGTGGTGCATGGCATGACTTTGGGCGAGTTGGCAATGATGGTGAATGGTGAACGTTGGTTGCCGAAGTCGCGTGTTTGTGACCTGACTGTGATTCCGTGTAAGAACTACACACACCAGACCATGTACGAGTTGCCTATTCCTCCATCACCTAACTTGCCGAATATGAAGTCTATCTATCTTTATCCTTCGATTTGCTTGTTCGAGGCCACTCCAGTCAGTTTGGGTAGAGGAACTGATTTTCCGTTCCAAGTTTATGGGCATCCGAATATGAAGGGGTATGACTTCAGCTTTATTCCACGCAGTGTGCCGGGAGCCAAGAATCCTCCTCAGCTTAATAAAAAATGCTATGGTGTGGATCTTCGTGGAATGAGTAATGAAGAAATCTGGAAGCGTGGCCTTGATTTGACTTATGTGATTGATGCATACCGAAACTTGAATATGGATGACCATTTTTTCCGTTCGTTCTTTGAATTACTGATGGGGACAGATGAAATCCGCAAGATGATCAAACAAGGCAAGAGTGCCGATGAAATCAAGGCCACTTGGAAAGACGATGTGGAAAACTTCAAGGTGCAACGCAAGCCGTACTTGCTTTACGCCGAATAACTCGAAACTTATAATTCATAATTTATAATCCATAACTAAAGAAAGATGACTACTGCTTGGATTGTTCTTGCTACGATTGCATTCTATTTCGTTCTACTCTTCGTGATTTCATGGGTAACAGGACGTAAGACTAAAAATTCGGAGTTCTTTACCGGTGACCGTAAAACCTCTTGGTATATGGTAGCCTTTGCCATGATTGGTGCCAGCATCAGTGGGGTAACCTTTATCTCCGTACCGGGTGCTGTACTGAACAACGGATATGCCTATATGCAAATGGTATTGGGCTTTTTCGTGGGTTTGGTAATTGTGTCGTTGGTGCTGATTCCGATGTTTTATAAGATGAATCTACTCAGTATTTATGGATATTTAGAAAATCGTTTCGGACTTTCTTCGTATCGTACCGGTGCCTGGTTCTTCTTTATCTCCAAGATGTTGGGAGCTTCCGTTCGTTTCTTTGTGGTTTGTGTGGTGTTGCAGACATTGGTGTTTGCTCCGTTGCACATCCCGTTTGAAGTGAATGTCATTTTGACGGTGGCTTTGATTTGGCTTTATTCGTTCCAGGGGGGGGTAAAGTCTTTGATATGGACAGACTCATTGAAGACTTTCTGTCTTATAGCCTCGGTAGTATGCTGTATCGTGTTTATTGCTAATTCTATGGATTTGGGATTCGGCGGTATGGTAAGTGCTGTTGCAGACCATTCAACAAGCAAAGTCTTTTTCTTTGATGACTTCAACGATGGTCGTTATTTCTGGAAACAGTTCATTGCCGGTGTATTTATGGTGATTGCTACTACCGGTCTGGATCAGGATCTGATGCAACGGACCTTGAGCTGTAAGAATTTTCAGGAATCGCAGAAGAACATGATTGTCAGTGCATTCATTCAAATATTCGTGATTGGTATGTTCCTGGTGCTGGGTACTTTGCTTTATATGTATAAGGATGTTTATATGCCAAACGAAACTGCTACAGGCGATTCACTTTTCGGTGCAGTGGCGTGGAGCGAAAACTTCCCGATGTTCATCGGTGTCGTGTTTATTATCGGTTTGATTGCGGCTGCTTATTCGGCTGCCGGTAGTGCCTTAACTGCTTTGACTACTTCTTTCACATTGGATATACTGCAGGCTAACAAGAAGCAAAATGAAGAACAGTTGACCAAGACTCGAAAGATGGTACACGTTGTCATGTCTGCGCTGATGATTCTTACCATCGTGGTGTTCTATTATCTGAACGATGACAGTGCCATCAATGCCGTATATAGCTTGGCAGCTTATACATATGGCCCTATCTTGGGTATGTTTATCTTTGGTATGGCTTGCAAGAAGCCGGTTCGTGATGGATGGGTGCCTCTGGTAGCTATCGCATCACCGGTGATTTGCTATATCCTGCAGAGCAACAGTGAAGCGTGGTTTGGCGGTTACCAAATCAGTTTCGAGTTACTCATTGTCAATGGGCTGATTACCGCTTTAGGACTTTGTTTATTAATTAAGAAAAACTAATGAGCTAAAAAATGAAACATCAATTAAAATACGCTTTGTTGGCGGCTGCCTTGCTCCCTCAAATGGGCAGTGCACAAGAATTGTCGGCAGATGTCCGTCAGAAGATTGGAGAGTTGTTGGATAGTTATGCTCGGAAAGAGATTGCGGTAGGCCGTGTAAAAATTGATTCTGTAGCCGTAGAAGGAAAGACTTTGCAGTTGTTCGCCAATATGAATTGGGCTTATTATCCGTTCCGTGAGGATAATGTAACCGAAATTTATAGAGGTGTAGCAGAATTATTGCCGAAAGAATTTGCAAGACATCAGGTACAAATCTGGACCAACAAGCATTGTATCGAGGATTTTGTCCCGCAAGCATTGCGGAGCAAGAAAGACAAGAAAGCAAATACTTTCAGTCCGAAAGTTACTAAACCGTTGGTGACTAACATGTCGGCTCCACATATAGCTACCCTGGGTTTGCAGAACAAGCATATCGCTTTGTGGCAAAGCCATGGTTGGTACTTCGAACAAGAGCTGGACCGTTGGGAGTGGCAACGTGCCCGTATCTTCCAGACTGTAGAAGATTTATATACTCAAAGTTATGTCTTGCCATTCTTGGTTCCGATGTTGGAGAATGCGGGTGCGAATGTGTTGATGCCACGTGAACGCGATGTGAATACCGCTGAGGTCATCATAGATAATGACGGAATGTTGATTGGAAAATCGGTTTATAAGGAAAAGGTGGGTGACAAGGCTTGGTTGTCGGGCAATGGAACGGGTTTTGCTCATTTGCGTCCTTATTATAAAGGAACAGAAAACCCCTTCAAGGAAGGTACTTATCGTATGGTAGAAACCATCAAGAAGGGAAAGGAAAGTTTCGTAGAATGGACTCCAGAAATTCCTTCGGACGGTCGGTATGCGGTTTATGTTTCTTATCAGACATTGCCGAACAGTGCTGATGATGCGCTCTATACCGTTTATCACAAAGGTGGCGAAACACAGTTCAAGGTCAACCAACAAATGGGTAGTGGTACTTGGATTTATCTCGGAACTTTCGGTTTTGATGCCGGTAAGGGTAGTGGTAAGGTGGTGTTGAGTAACCGTTCAGCCAAGGCTGGTAAGGTAATTACAGCCGATGCCGTAAAGATTGGTGGTGGTATGGGTAATGTAGCTCGTGGTTCCAACGATGAAATCAGCAGTTATCCACGTTTCTGCGAAGCATCCCGTTATTGGTTGCAATGGGCTGGCGTGCCTGATAGTGTCTATACCGTAAGTCAGGGTAAGGACGATTATGGAGATGACTACAAATCCCGTGGTATTTGGGTGAATTACTTGGCTGGTGGCTCGGAGGTGAATCCGGACGAAGTTGGCTTGAACATTCCGGTAAATTTGTCATTCGCTTTCCATACAGATGCAGGTACAACCTTGAATGATTCCATTGTCGGTACTTTGGGAATTTATTGCACTCAAAGTGGTAACACTGAAGAATTTGTCAATGGTTCGTCCCGTTATCTGAGTCATGACTTGACAGATTTGATTCAATCGAACATTGTGGATGACATCCGTACATTGTACGAACCGAATTGGAGCCGTCGTGGCATGTGGAACAAGTCTTATTATGAAGCACGTGTTCCTCGTGTTCCTGCTATGTTGCTCGAATTGCTTTCGCATCAGAACTTTGCGGATATGCGTTATGGTCTCGACCCTCGTTTCCGTTTCACCGTGAGCCGTGCAGTCTATAAAGGAATGCTTCAATTCCTGGCTTCACAATATGGTACGGATTATGTGGTACAACCGCTTCCGGTAGATCATATGGCTATCCGTATGCTTAATGACAATGAGGTGGAATTGACTTGGCAACCGGTAGAAGACCCATTGGAACCTACTGCTAAAGCTGAGAAATACATTGTTTATACCCGTGTTGGTAATGGTGATTTTGATAATGGTGTTTTGGTTAATGGCAATGCTTATCGTGCGACTATTCCAACCGGACAAGTTTGTAGCTATAAGGTAACAGCAGTCAACAAGGGTGGTGAAAGTTTCCCGTCGGAAATCTTGTCGGTAGGACAGGCTTTTCAATCGAAGGGCCATGTCTTGGTGGTGAATGGTTTTGACCGTATCAGCGCACCGGCTGATTTTGTAGCTCCTGCTCCGGGTGATAAAGAATTTGCAGGTTTCTTGGACGATCAAGATCATGGAGTGCCTTATATTCAGGATATCAGTTATATTGGCAAGATGAAAGAATTCCGTCGTGCTATCCCATGGATGGATGATGACGCTTCCGGTTTCGGCGATAGTTATGGTGATTATGAAACCAAGGTGATTGCTGGTAATACGTTCGACTATCCTTCCGTACATGGTGCAGCCATATTGAAAGCCGGTTATTCATTTGTGTCCTGCAGTGATGAGGCCGTGGAAAGCGGACTTATAGCATTGAAAGATTATCCGGTGGTAGACCTTATCTTGGGTAAGGAATGTCAGACCAAGATGGGTAGAGGAGGGGTAACTCCTTTGCAATATAAGACCTTTACCCAACCGATGCAGCAAGCCATTGCGGATTACTGCGGTCAAGGCGGTAACATTTTTGTCTCCGGTGCTTTCGTGGGAACAGACTTGTGGGATAACCGTCTGGCTACTCCGGAAGAAGCTGACAAGAAATTTGCTACCGAAGTATTGAAATATAAATGGCGAGTCGGTCAGGCTGCCAAGATGGGTAAAGTGAAGACCGTGGCATCGCCGTTCCCGTCATTGACCGGAGAATACACTTACCATCATGAATTGAATGAAGATTCGTATGTGGTGGAAGCGCCGGATGCCATTGAACCGGCAACGAAGGATGCTTATACGGTGATGCGTTATTCAGAAAGTAACTTGAGTGCCGGTGTGGCTTATCAAGGCGATTATAAAACATATATAATGGGATTCCCATTCGAAACCATCCGTACGGCTTGCGAACGGGAAGCTTTGATGAACGCTATTCTAATATTCTTTGAAAATAAATAAAATAGATGATGCGTAGAACAATCATATTATTTGTGGTTTGTCTGCTCTCTTTTGAGATGCAGGCACAGTCTTTTAGGTTTGCCCAATTGACGGATCTCCATTTGAGTCCGAATAATCCTAATCCGACGGAAGATTTGTTACGTTCGGTAGCACAAATCAATGCGATGGGCAACATTGATTTTGTTTTGGTAACGGGTGATATAACCGAGGAAGGGGATAGGGCTTCTATGGAGAAGGTGAAATCTTGTCTGGACTTGCTGAAGGTGAAGTATTATGTGGCTCTCGGCAATCACGAAACCAAGTGGAGCGATTCGGGTTGTACGGCTTTCGGTGAAATCTTCGGGAGCGAACGTTTCGAATTTGAACATAAGGGATTTCTGTTCTTGGGCTTCAACTCCGGTCCGCTGATGCGTATGGCATACGGTCATGTGGTGCCGCAGGACATCCGCTGG
>JAFQBF010000087.1 GCA_017416735.1 Bacteroidaceae bacterium
CAAACCGCTATCGGGCACTAACAATGACATAAGCCCGGACGATTAGAGTGCAAGGAAACAAACCACGATGGCAAACAAGGCAACACCTTCCACCAAGGCGGCGATGATAATCATACTCATACGGATGTCGCCGGCAGCTTCGGGTTGACGGGCAATGGCTTCCATGGCAGCAGCACCAATCTTACCGATACCGAGAGCAGCACCGATTACAGCGATAGCAGCACCGATGGCTGCACCCAACTTACCCAAACTTGCACCTGCGGCAGCTTGCAATAACATAGATGATAGTAACATAATCCTTAATGTTTAAATTGTTTATTTCTTATTTATTAATTTTTAATTCTTAATTTTAATGATGGTGTGCCTCTACCCTCGACATGCCGATGAACACCGCAGAAAGCATGGTGAACACGTAGGCCTGGATAAATGCAACCAACACTTCCACACAATTCATGAAGATGCTGAACAGCACCGACACAATACTCATGGACGTGCTGATGACTGCCCCCATACTGGCGGTCACGAACACAATGCTGGTCAATGCCAGGATGATGGAGTGTCCCGCCATGATGTTGGCAAACAAACGGATCATCAAGGCAAAGGGCTTGGTGAAAATGCCGAACAACTCGATGGCTGGCATGATGGGCACCGGGCACTTCAGCCACATGGGCACTTCCGGCCAAAGGATTTCTTTCCAATATTCCTTGGTGCCGAATACATTGACCGCAATGAATGTACAGAGTGCCAAGACCAAGGTTATGGCTATGTTGCCGGTCACATTGCCTCCTCCCGGGAAGACAGGAATCAACCCCATTACATTATTGATAAAGATGAAGAAGAAGGCCGTGAGCAGGTAAGGCGAATACTTCTTGTAATCCTTGCCGATACAGCTCTTGATGACATCCTCCTCGATCATCATGATGAACATTTCCATAAACCCGATGAAACCTTTCGGTGCAGGGGCTTCAGCACTCGAGCGCTTGTACCAACGGGCGGTATAAAGTATCACACCCATGACGACCAGACAGTTGATGAACAACGAAAGGACGGTCTTGGTGATGGAGATGTCGAATGGGCGCACTTCTTCGCCGTTCGCCTTGACCTCTACCACTTTCCCTTCGTAATTGCCCTCGGTAGCAAGCTTGAAACCTTCGTACATCTCACCTTCCGAGTGTAGCAGACGGGAGGACGAAAAACAATGCCAACCCGTTTCTCCGCTATACACGATAATAGGTAGCGAAATGGTGATATGCTTGTCGCCCCACGAAGTGATGTGCCACTCGTAAGCATCCTGAATGTGATGGAAAACGATTTCCTTCGCATCCACTTTGCCGGCTTCGTGATGGTTGCCTGCCTTTATGGGTATTGCTAAAAGCAGGCAGAAGCATAGGGTCCATATGTATTTCATTTGTTTCATTTCTCTTTCTTTTTTACTTGTTCATAGCGATAGAAGAACCAGCTCTCGAACACCAAGGTTATCAGATAAAAGCCGAAGAACGTGAGGAAAAATTCCACTTTCTTCTCTCCTACCTTCACCGCATAAATCAGCAGGACAATGAGCGAGAAGAACATCTTGATGGCCTTCGTGCCCAAATAGACGAGCTGGAGTTTCTGCGGTGCATATTGCCGGCAAGCTTCGAACATATAGATGGTGAACCAACCGAATATGTAGAAGAATACCGGAATGAACGGATACCACTCAAAATAATGACCGGGCATCCAGGTGGCAAGGACAGGGCCTATTGTCCAACCGGTTGCCAGCATCAGCAGGGTGTACCACGTAATGAAAAGCTTCTTTGTCAGTGAGATACTCATTGGCAATGTCTGTTTTTACATTTCTACACACACAGATATGACATTCTTCTTCACTTCCACAAAACCGCCTTGAATGGCCATTTCCGTGAGTTTTCCGCCTTGCGCATAAACCACTTTCCCGGCCGTGAGTGCCGAGATGAGGGCTGCATGCCTGGGCAAGACGGTAAAGGTACCCGATGCACCGGGAAACTTGGCGCTTTCCACCTGTCCTTCGAACACGATGCCTTCGGGGGTGGCTATGGTCATATCCATTGTCTTGTTCATAATCCTTTATCCTTTGGCCGATTCAAGCAATTTCTTTCCTTTCGCAATGGCTTCTTCGATGGTACCTACATTCAGGAAAGCCTGTTCGGGCAAGTCATCCACCTCGCCGTCAAGAATCATCTTGAAGCCCTTGATGGTATCTTCAATGTTCACCATCACACCCGGCACACCGGTAAACTGCTCGGCCACCGAGAACGGTTGCGAGAGGAAACGCTGTACACGACGGGCACGGTTCACCGTCAGACGGTCTTCGTCCGAAAGTTCGTCCATACCGAGGATGGAGATGATATCCTGAAGTTCCTTGTTTCGCTGAAGAATCTGCTTCACCCGTTGAGCCACATTGTAATGTTCTTCGCCCACAATGTTCGGGTCGAGGATGCGCGACGTGGAATCCAATGGGTCAACCGCCGGATAGATGCCCAATTCGGTAATCTTACGGCTCAATACGGTGGTGGCATCCAGGTGGGTAAAGGTCGTAGCAGGTGCAGGGTCGGTCAAGTCATCCGCAGGTACATACACCGCTTGTACAGAGGTGATGGAACCGTTCTTGGTGGATGTAATACGCTCCTGCATCTTACCCATTTCCGTGGCCAATGTCGGCTGATAACCTACGGCTGACGGCATACGGCCCAACAAAGCCGATACCTCGGAGCCTGCCTGAGTGAAACGGAAAATATTGTCGATGAAGAAAAGGATGTCGCGGGAGCCTTCGCCTTCCTTCTGGTCGCGGAAAGACTCGGCCACCGTCAAGCCCGACAAGGCTACCGATGAACGGGCACCGGGAGGTTCGTTCATCTGACCATATACCAAGGTGGCTTGCGACTTCTGCATTTCTTCGTAATCTACTTTCGAGAGGTCCCAATGGCCTTCTTCCATGCTTTTCTTGAACTCCTCGCCATAGCGGATAACACCCGATTCAATCATTTCACGGAGGAGGTCGTTACCTTCACGGGTACGTTCACCCACACCGGCAAATACGGAGAATCCGTTGTGTTTCTTGGCGATGTTGTTGATAAGCTCCATAATGAGTACGGTCTTACCTACACCCGCACCACCGAACAAGCCAATCTTACCGCCTTTGGAATAAGGTTCAAGCAAGTCGATGACCTTGATACCGGTGAACAAGACTTCTTGTGTGGTGGAGAGTTCCTCGAACTTGGGAGGCTCGCGATGAATGGGATACGCTCCTTCCTTATCAAGTTCCTTCATGCCATCTACGGCATCGCCTACCACATTCATCAATCGGCCTTTGATTTGGTCGCCAACGGGCATGGTGATGGGATGACCGGTAGGTATGACTTCCATACCCCGACGAAGGCCGTCGGTACTGTCCATCGCTACGGTGCGAACGGTGTCCTCGCCGATGTGTTGCTGCACTTCGACTATGAGTGTACGGCCATCGTCACGCTTGATGGTCAGCGCATCGTGAATACTGGGAAGAAGCAGGGCTTGGTCAATGTCCTTTCCTTCAAAATAGACATCCACTACGGGCCCTATGACTTGGGATATATGTCCTTTCAACTGCGACATAAGCTATATGTATTAAATCTCTTTATGGTATAACAAAAAAAACGTGCAGCACGTTTAATTAAACGCACTGCACAAAGATAGAAATTTTTTTCTTATTGCCAACTAATTTTTAAGGCTAATCTGATTTTTCAGCTTATCTTGTCGAAAAAATGACAATTATTGGTCAGAATATACACCTTCACGAGTAAGTTGCTTCTTCAAATTAGCTACACCGAGTGCCACGATAGCAGTCACTACCGATGTATGTTCCATATATTCAGGAATACTCTTGGTGTAGAGGTCACGTTCTGTATGCCAGATTTCACCATAGTTGAAGTTGTAACCCTTGAAGTCCTGTTCACGGAAACCGAAAGTAGGCACACCGTTCATCGCAAATACAGAAGCATCGGTACCACCCATGCTTGTCGGCTTCGGACGTGGTTTAGCAACTGTTACATCGAACGGATATTCAGGATTGTATTCCTTGAGCGGCTTGCTGATTTCCACAAAGTCGTCATACCAAGCTTGAGGAACAGAGATACCTACCGCCGGTGTAGGGCCACCATCACGGTTGAAGAGGTTGGCAATCTTGCCCAACTTGTTCTTGTGAGTTTCACAGAATGCCTTGGCACCCAACAAACCGAATTCTTCAGCAGCAAATGCCACGAAAAGGATGGTACGCTTAGGCTTGGCACCCGAGAGGGCAATCAAGCGGGCAGCTTCCATCATCGGAGCGATACCTGTACCACAATCCACACCACCGGTTGCTACGTCGAAAGCATCGAGGTGGCCGCTGATGATTACGTATTCATCCGGATATTGAGTGCCCTTGATAGAGGCAACTACGTTGTGATACTTGACAGGGCCGAGCTTGAAGTGGTTGCGGATATCGAATTCCAACCAGAAGTCGCGTCTTTCCTGAGCCATCTTCTTGATAACGGCAAACTGGTTTTCGTCCAACTTGATGTCGCAAACTTCCGGCAAGTTGTCGAAAGTAGTGCTCTTGTCGTTGATCATCGGGCGGTCATAAAGTGCACGGATGGGCACTGCTGATGCCTGGATGAAACCAAGTACGCCGGCTTCCACCATTTCGCGGTAGAACAAGCCCGGGATTTCCTTCATCGGAAGAAGAGGTTCGTTGGTCTTGTTCATGCGGTTCTTCATGCGGATTTCATTGTTCTTCTTTACGATTTCGGCCAATTCCTTCTTCTGTTCGTTGCGGATAGAGTCATCCTTGGCAGAGTGTGCAAGCGGCCATCCGGCGTTCAATCCGCCCACCAATACCCAAGCACCCTTCAACTGATGCTTCATACGGTCGAATTCACCTTGCGACTGAGGCTCGATGAGCACATGGCCACGCTGGATACCCTTGGTACCTGAGGTGTGTGACGGAGTTGCGAAATGCAAGGTCATGGGCTGGTCGCCACCGATGAGGCGTCCGAACCATGGGCCACGGTTGAAGCCCACAGGCACTTCGCCCGCTTCTTCCAAGTGAGCTTCGATGCCCCACTTATTGAACTCGCGCAACATCCATTCGGCTGCATTCTCGTATGCATCCGAACCTACCAAACGTCCGCCGAAGCGGTTGGTGAGGATATCCAAATGATGCATGGTCTGATTGTCGGTCTTGGCTGTCTCAATGATTTTCTTGACGGCAGCCGGTTGTGCGAAGACATTGCCTGCACACAAAAGCATTGCCACGAAGGCTGATAAAACCAATTTCTTCATTTTTTATACCTTTAATTTAAATTATACATTTGTTAAGTGGATGCAAATATACTTCTTTTTAATTAACATCGGCACATTATATGTAAAATAATTCACCAAATCCGCTTCCATCCTACTTCCCGGCAGGCAACGGAAGGCCCTTTCAAGAGAAGTTCAACAAATCGTGAAGGCGTTTTTTCCTTTTGCCTTCACGATTGGCAGAAAACGTCAGCGCGTTTGAAAAAAATACCGTCAAAAATTTAACAAATAGGATACAAAACCTTATCTTTGCAGAAGTGATTTACGTAAATGTTTCTACATTATATTATATGAAAGAAATGACTAAGATGGAAATGGGACGCAGAGGCTTCCTCAAGAAGCTGGGCGCAGCAGGTGCCGTGGTTTCGGGAGTTTCTCTGACTGGTTGCTCTTCGGACAACAAATCTGACAAAAAATGGTCTGTGGAAGGTACGGGTGGTGAACCGACAGGTGAAATGACTTACCGCACGAATCCCAATACAGGTGACAAGGTTTCTCTCCTTGGCTACGGATGTATGCGCTGGCCGATGAAGAAGGACGAAAACGGAAAGGATATCGTCGATCAAGAGAAAGTGAACGAGCTGGTGGATTATGCCATCGAACGTGGTGTGAATTTCTTCGATACGGCCCCCGTCTATCTGCAAGGCCAGTCGGAAGCTGCTATGGGTATCGCACTGAAACGTCATCCGCGCGACAAGTTCTTCATCGCCACCAAGATGTCGAATCCTCGTATCCCCGACTTCAAGCGTTCGGTAGAGATGTACCACAACTCGTTGAAGAACCTTCAGGTGGATTACATCGACTATTATCTCCTCCACTCCATCGGTGGCGGAAAAGGTATCGAAACGTTCAAGGAACGCTTCATCTACAACGGTTTGCTCGACTTCCTCTTGAAGGAGCGTGAAGCCGGTCGCATCCGCAACCTCGGATGGTCTTTCCATGGCGACGTGGCGACATTCGACTATGTATTGAATATGGGAGTGAAATGGGATTTCGCTATGATTCAGCTCAACTATGTGGATTGGCGTCATGCATCGCGCAACAACCATGCCGAATACCTTTATAATGAATTGGCCAAGCGCAATATCCCGGTAAACATCATGGAACCGTTGTTGGGCGGACGATTGGCCAAGATGGCCGACCATCTGGTGGCTCGCCTCAAGCAGCGCCGTCCTGAACAGAGTGTGGCATCGTGGGCATTCCGCTTTGCGGGACATCACCCAGGTGTACTCACCGTGCTCAGCGGCATGACTTACAAGGAACACTTGATAGACAACCTCAAGACCTTCTCGCCACACGAACCGTTGACGGACGAGGAACTTGAATTCCTGGAAGAAACAGCCCAGCTTTATAAGCAATACCCGATTGTGGATTGCAACGACTGCAAGTATTGTATGCCTTGTCCGTATGGCATCGACATTCCGGGTATCCTCTTACATTATAATAAATGTGTGAACGAAGGCAATGTGCCGAAAGATAGTCAAGACCCCAATTACCGGGCAGCTCGTAGAGCCTATCTGGTGAGCTATGACCGTACCGTGGAAAAGCTTCGCCAGGCCGACCATTGCACCAGTTGCGGACAATGTAACGAACACTGTCCACAGCGCATCAACATCCCGAGAGAAATTGAGCGCATCGACAAGTTCATCGAGAAATTGAAACAGGAAACCTTATAAACAGACAATTATGAATAGTAAGATAAGAAAAATTTTAGCAGGTGTGTTCTTCCCCCTCACCACTCTGCTTTTCCTCGATTTCACAGGAAGCATCCACGCATGGTTCGGATGGATGGCCAAGATTCAGTTCCTGCCGGCTGTATTGGCATTGAATGTGGTGGTAGTCATCGCATTGGTATTGCTTACCCTCTTGATGGGCCGCATTTATTGTTCGGTCATCTGCCCGTTGGGCGTGCTTCAGGACATTTTCGGATGGTTCGGCAAGAAGGCCAAGAAGAACCGCTATACTTATTCCAAACCGATGAGCATCTTGCGCTATGTCATGCTTGGTATATTGGTTGTGGCATTGGTAGCCGGTTTCGGTTCCATCGCTGCCTTGATTGCACCTTATAGTGCCTTCGGACGCATTGCATCCAACCTCTTCGCTCCTATCTACTTGTGGGGAAACAACCTTCTGGCTGCATGGGCAGAGAGTGTAGATAGCTATGCTTTCTATAGTGTGGATGTTTGGTTGAAGGGAGGCATCACATTGGTTGTTGCCGTCGTGACATTTGTTGTACTCTTTGTGCTGGCATTCAAGAATGGCCGTACTTATTGCAACACCATTTGTCCGGTGGGTACCGTTCTTGGTTTCCTCTCCCGCTACTCATGGTTGAAACCTGTGATTGACACTTCCAAGTGTAATGGTTGCGGTCTTTGTGCACGTAATTGCAAGGCTTCTTGTATCGACTCGAAGAATCACGCCATCGACTATAGCCGTTGTGTGGTATGTCTGGATTGCATCGACAAGTGCCGCCAAGGCGCCATCAAGTATGTACCCCGTTCAAAGTCAAGCCAAGCTCCATCAGGTGCCAGTGCGGATAAAGGTCGCCGTGCCTTCGTCACAGCTACGGCTATGGTAGCGGGTGCAGGCATCGCCAAGGCCCAACAACTGAAAATGGATGGTGGATTTGCTACCATCGAAGACAAGAAGATTCCGAAGCGTGAAACTCCTTTGACTCCTCCGGGGTCGCTCAGCGCCAAGAATTTGGCTCAGCATTGTACGGCTTGCCAACTTTGCGTATCCGTATGTCCGAACCAAGTGCTTCGCCCGTCAAGCGACTTGTCCAACTTCATGCAGCCGGAAACCTCTTATGAACGGGGTTATTGCCGTCCTGAATGTGTGAAGTGCTCGGAAGTATGCCCGACTGGTGCCATCAAGCCTATTACCAAGGAAGAAAAGACCGCCATTCAGATAGGTCACGCCGTATGGATTGCCGACAACTGTATCGTGAATACCGATGGTCAGAAGTGTGGTAACTGTGCCCGCCATTGTCCGACAGGTGCCATCCAGATGGTGCCGAAGGATCCCAATGACAAAAAGTCCTTGCAGATTCCGGTTGTGAATACCGAACGTTGCATCGGTTGCGGTGCGTGCGAAAATCTTTGTCCGTCACGTCCGTTCAGTGCCATCTATGTAGAAGGCCACGAAGTGCATCGCGAAATCTAAATTTTTATTGAATCATATCATCCTCCCCCTCCAAACAAGGGGGAGGATTGTTTTTTTCTCATAAAATCCTTCTCACGCACTTGCTTATTCAAAGAAAAGTTGTACCTTAGTATGTTTTTCCGTTTAAAGCAAGGAAGATATGGACATGAGCATTTTTCAAATAGAATCGAACAAGGCGACTCCCCGTCAAGGAAGTCTTTTAGTTTCTGCTCCTTTCTTAAAGGATTATCATTTTGCGCGTTCCGTGGTGCTGGTGGTAGAACATAACGACGAAGGAAGTATGGGCATTGTCATGAACAAGAATTTCAGCAATCTGATGACATTGAACGAACTGGTACCCGAATTGGCATCCATACCTCCTATACCTTTATATAAAGGAGGTCCCGTTGGCCGGGACACGCTTTTCTATCTCCACACGTTTTCTTACCTGAAAGATGCTTTACCTTTGGGCAACGGACTTTACGTGAACGGCGATTTCGAACAGATGAAACGTTATATTCTGGCTGGTGGAGAGACACAGGGTATGGTGCGTTTCTTTATGGGGTATGCCGGATGGCAAAGAGGTCAGCTTACTCAGGAGATTGAAGCCAATACTTGGATGGTCAGCAACGACAGTCAAGTGGATTTGCTCAATATGTATTTGCGCGATTTATGGAAAGAATCGTTGTATGACATGGGAGGCAAGTATGCCGTTTGGTCACGCTATCCCAAATATCCCATTATGAATTAAGGCGTTGCACCATCACTACATCCCGATAGGTAGTGCCTGTACGCATCCAATCCTTCAACAGAGCACACTCATTGAAGCCGCATTTTGCAAAAAGGCGACGACACGACACATTGGTTACATCAATATGTGCATACAATTGATGAATACCCAAATAGTTGAAACTGAAATCAGTAAGCAAATTCAAAGCCAATTCTCCAAGACCTTTGGATTGACAAGATTCGGCAATCACGATTCCCACTTCCGCCCGATTGTGAAAAGCATTGTAATCAAACAAGTCTATGATACCTACCACTTCTTTATGGGCTATCGATTCAACCATCAACCTTAGCTGGCCGTCCGTATAAATATCATTCTTGTTCGTTTCGATATATTGCTTCAAATGAAAACGCGAATAAGGCCCCGTTGCATTGCCTACCTCCCACAATGTAGGGGTATTCTCGAATTGTATCATACAGTCCAAGTCCTCAGGCTCGGGAGCCCTCAACCGATAACCGTCTTTCTGAAGCAAGTCCATAGGCATTACTTGTTGATTTCTTCGGGTAAATCCAACTCGTTATGGATACGGCTTTCTGAAGGAACACAGAAAAGTGAAGCCAACATGGCCATCGCTCCACAGAACAAGCCTGTAGTATTCAATGTCAAATAATAAAACGAGAAGTTGAGGATAGCAGGTACCGCCAAAAGGAACAAACGGACGTCGCTCCATAACTTGTAACTTGCCAATGCCCTTTCCAAAGGATATTCCTTGATGCGCTTCACCAGATTGAGGTTGAAGATACGAAGTGCAAAAGGTATCAATCCGATAGTCAACAAAATACCCACACTTTGGAGTATATATTCCATCTGTGCGTTTCCGGCATGAATGCCTTTCGTAAATACCCCTGTTTCATACAATGCGACAAACCAAACAGGTATTGTCCAAAACACGACGTACATACATTTCAACGTCAGCAATAATTTCTTGATTTGTTCTTTCATATCCTTTTACATATTTCCAGTAAATAATGTTCTGTTCACGATGGAGCGTCCGAGGGTCACTTCATCCGCATATTCCAACTCATCGCCCACCGAAATGCCTCGGGCAATGACGCTCATCTTTACATCAAATGGAGCCAACTTCCGGAAGATGAAAAAGTTCGTGGTATCTCCTTCCATATTGGGACTGAGTGCCAATATCACTTCTTTCACTTCGCCACTCTTCACCCTTTCCACCAAGCTTTCTATCTGCAAATCGGAAGGGCCTATGCCGTCCATCGGTGAAATGACTCCACCCAACACGTGATAAAGTCCTCGGAATTGTTGAGTAGCTTCTACGGCCATCACATCGCGGATGGTCTCCACCACACAAATAGTCGATGCATCTCGGTTGGGGTTTGCACAGATACGGCAAGTTTCCGTGTCCGATATGTTATGACACACCTTGCAATACTTCACTTCACGCTTCAAGGTAGTAATGGCATTACCGAAGGACTCCACCGCCGACGTCTCCTGACGAAGCAGATGAAGCACCAGACGCATAGCCGTTTTCCGGCCAATGCCTGGTAATTTGGCAAATTCGCTCACTGCCCTTTCGAGCAGCTGGGAAGGATATTGTTGGCTCATTCTTTCGATTCTTCTCTATTTAACGGCACAAATTTACGCATTTTCAAGGGTTTTTCTGTATTTTTGCACAAAATAATTGAATACGCGTGTGGCATCCACATCTAAGTATAAGAATAAAACAACATAATTATGGAAATTAAATCTGCTGAGTTCGTCATCAGTAATACCAAAGTTGAACTTTGTCCGAAAGGAAATCTTCCTGAATATGCGTTCATCGGACGCTCCAATGTGGGTAAGTCGAGCCTGATAAATATGCTGACCCGAAAGCCGAAGTTAGCGATGACCTCGGCCACTCCGGGAAAGACGTTGCTTATCAACCATTTCCTCGTGAACAAGGAATGGTATCTCGTTGACCTTCCCGGATATGGCTATGCGGCACGTGGCAAAAAACAAGTCGATAAGATTCAGAAAATCATCGAGGATTATGTGTTGGAACGTGAACAGATGACCAATCTCTTTGTATTGATTGACATCCGTCTCGAACCACAGAAAATCGACTTGGAGTTCTTCGAATGGCTGGGTGAAAACGGGGTCCCCTTCTCCATCATCTTCACCAAGGCCGACAAACTCAGTGTGGGCAAGGCGAAAGCCAATGTGGATGCCTATATGAACAAGCTCAGCGAACAATGGGAAGAACTGCCTCCGGTATTCGTTTCTTCTTCGGAAAAGAAGACGGGACGCGAGGAGATTTTGGATTATATTGAGAGCATAAACAAAAGTGTATTGTAATTTATGTCATTCAGAACGGAACGAAGTGTAGTGAAGAATCTCGGTTACATAAACGTGGATGTTATCGAGATCCTTCGCTTCGCTCTGGATGACAGATATTAGATAAACCATTATGGCAAACCCCTATTTGCAAGTAGATGGACTCACCAAGTCGTTCGGCGATCTGGTGTTGTTCAAGAATATCAGTTTCGGGGTGGCGGAAGGCCAACGCATCGGCTTGATTGCCAAGAACGGTACGGGAAAGACCACCCTGCTGAGCATCCTCAGCGGAAAGGAAGGCTATGACGAAGGTAGCATTGTCTATCGTCGCGACCTTCGTGTGGGCTATCTGGAACAAGACCCGCAATACCCCGAAGAACTGACCGTACTCGAAGCCTGCTTCTATCACGGAACCCCCATCGTGCAACTCATCAAGGAGTACGAGAAGTGTATGGAAACGGAGGGTAATCCGGGACTCGAAGACCTCCTGGCCCGTATGGAGCAGGAAAAAGCCTGGGATTACGAACGGAAAGCGAAACAAATCCTCTCCCAACTGAAAATCCGTAACTTCGACCAACAAATCAAGCATCTTTCGGGCGGTCAGTTGAAGCGTGTGGCGTTGGCAAACGTCCTTATCACCGAGCCGGATTTTCTGATTCTTGACGAGCCGACCAACCACCTCGACCTCGATATGACGGAATGGCTGGAAGGCTACCTCAGTCGGGGTACATTGAGCTTGCTTATGGTGACGCACGACCGCTACTTTCTGGATAGAGTCTGTTCGGAAATCATCGAAATAGACAACAAGCAGATTTATTCCTACAAAGGTAATTATAGCTACTATCTGGAAAAACGTCAGGAGCGCATCGATGCCACCAATGCCGAAATCGAACGTGCCAACAACCTCTATCGCACGGAGTTGGAATGGATGCGCCGGATGCCGCAAGCCCGTGGACACAAGGCCCGTTATCGCGAAGAAGCCTTCTACGAACTGGAGAAGGTAGCGAAGCAACGTTTCGACAACCGCAATGTGAAGCTCGATGTGAAAGCCTCCTACATCGGCTCCAAGATATTCGAAGCCGACCACCTCTACAAGAGTTTCGGTGACTTGAAGATATTAGAGGATTTCTCCTACATCTTTGCCCGTTATGAGAAGATGGGTATCGTGGGCAATAACGGTACGGGAAAATCCACTTTCATCAAGATATTGATGGGCGAACAGAAGCCCGATTCGGGTACATTGGATATTGGTGAAACCGTCCGTTTCGGTTATTACTCGCAAGAAGGACTGAAGTTCGACGAACAGATGAAGGTCATCGACGTGATTCAGGACATTGCCGAGGTCATCGAATTAGGTGGCGGACGTAAGCTGACAGCCTCGCAATTCCTCCAGCATTTCCTCTTCACTCCCGAGCAACAACATAATTACGTCTATAAGCTCAGTGGCGGTGAAAAGCGTCGACTCTATCTCTGTACCGTTTTGATGAGAAATCCGAACTTCTTGGTGCTCGACGAACCGACCAACGACCTCGACATCATCACCCTCCAAGTGCTGGAAGAATATCTACAGAACTTCAAGGGATGCGTCATCGTGGTGAGCCACGACCGTTATTTCACGGATAAAGTGGTGGATCATTTGTTGGTGTTCAATGGACAAGGTGATATCCGCGATTTCCCGGGCAACTATACGCAATACCGTGATTGGAAGGATGCCAAGGAGCAACACGAAAAGGAACAGGAAAAGCCGAAGGAAGAAAAGACCGCCCGTGTCCGCTTGAACGACAAGCGCAAGATGACCTTCAAGGAAAAGAAGGAATTCGAACAGTTGGAAACGTTGATAGCGGAATTGGAGCAGGAAAAAGCCGACATCGAAGCGGCTCTCTGTAGCGGTACCCTTTCCGTAGACGAGCTGACCGAAAAATCCAAACGTCTTCCCGAACTCAATGACTTGATAGACGAGAAGACCATGCGTTGGCTGGAATTGAGTGAGATTGAAGGGTAATCCTTCAATCCACTCTTGTCAATTCTCCTGTATGCGAATCGATGATGAACCCATGCACCTGAA
>JAFQBF010000088.1 GCA_017416735.1 Bacteroidaceae bacterium
GCATGTTTTGCACAGTTGAAACAAAAAGAAAACCTCTGAATTCGTTGAAATTCAGAGGTTTTCATCTTTTTGCTGTGATTCTTCGTGGTGCCACCAGGAATCGAACCGGGGACACAAGGATTTTCAGTCCTTTGCTCTACCAACTGAGCTATGGCACCATCATTTCTTGTTTGCGGTTGCAAAGGTAGATCTTTTTTGTGATACTGCCAAATATTTTGGGGATATTTTTGCCTATTTCTCTTTCAAAGGGTTCCAACCTTGTGCTTTCAGCTCAAATTCTTGGCCGTCGCGGGTGATAAGTCCGCATCCTAACTCTGGTTTGGTGATATGACCAATGACTTTGATACCCTTTATGGACGATACCTTGTCGTGGTCGGTCAAAGGTATGGTGAACAGCAATTCATAATCTTCACCTCCGTTCAGTGCGCAGGTTGTTACGTTCATGTTCAGCTCTTCAGCCATGACAGCGGTCTGGTAGTCGATGGGGATTCGCTCTTCATATACCCGGCATCCCACATTGCTTTGTGTACAGATGTGCATCAGTTCGGAAGAAAGACCGTCGGAAATGTCCATCATGGCTGTCGGACGGATGCCTGCCTTGCTCAATTCTTCTATGATGTCCTTGCGTGCTTCAGGCTTCAGTTGACGTTCCAATAAGTATTCCTTGCCGCTGAAGTCTGGGTTGATTTCCTTTTGTCCTTCGAATACAGCCTTTTCACGTTCCAATAACTGGAGTCCCATATAAGCCGCTCCCAAATCGCCGCTTACGCAAACCAGGTCGGTCTCCTTGGCACCGTTGCGGTAGGTTACCTGCTCTTTGTCGGCTACACCAATGCAGGTGATGCTGATGGCAAGACCGGTCACGGACGAAGTGGTGTCACCGCCTACGATATCTACTCCATGCAGTTGGCAAGCCAGTTGAAGCCCTTCGTAAAACAATTCCAAATCTTCGATGCAGAAACGTTTGCTTACGGCCAGTGAAACGGTGATTTGTTTGGGCGTTCCGTTCATGGCATAGATGTCGGAGAAGTTGACGATGGCTGCCTTGTACCCTAAATGCTTCATAGGGGTATATACCAAGTCGAAGTGTACACCCTCCATCAAGAGGTCGGTCGTTACCAATGTCTGTTGGTTGTTGAATTCCAATACCGCGGCGTCGTCGCCCACTCCATACTTTGTTTCCGGGTTCTGTAATTTGATATTTTCGGTGAGGTGTTTGATCAGACCGAATTCACCAAGGGTTGCTATTTCAGTTCGATGGATTTCTTGCATATTTTTAAGCTCTGTTTATAAGTTCGCGCATAATGGTTGTCATCAATGGTTGAGCCTGGTCGGCAGCTTTCTGAACGTCTTCGTGAGTCACTTCCACGATCTTGCCTTCTACTCCCAAATCGGTGATGACTGAGATTCCGAATACCCGGATACCACAATGATTGGCCACAATCACTTCGGGTACAGTGGACATACCCACGGCATCAGCTCCCAATATTCGGAACATCTTGTATTCAGCCGGAGTCTCGTAAGTGGGTCCTTGCGTACCTATATATATACCGTGCTGTACCTTGATTCCTTTTTCGGCAGCTATTTCATTGGCCTTACGGATGAGTTCCTTGTTGTATGCCTCGCTCATATCCGGGAATCGGGGGCCATATTTGATGTTCTTTCCTCTCAGCGGATGTTCGGGGAAGAAGTTGATATGGTCGGTAATAATCATCAGGTCGCCGATTTCAAAGTCCGGATTCATGCCTCCAGCTGCGTTGGATACGAACAAGGTCTTGATGCCCAGTTCCCGCATCACTCTGACGGGAAAGGTCACTTCCTTCATCGAGTAGCCTTCGTAGAAATGGAAACGTCCTTGCATAGCCATAATATCCTTGTCCCCCAACTTGCCGAAAATGAGCTTGCCGCTATGGCCTTCTACAGTCGAGACGGGGAAATGGGGAATGTCCGTATAATTGATTTCATATTTGTCGGTGATTTCATCGACAAGTTTTCCCAATCCTGAGCCTAAGATGATGGCTGTTTCGGGATGCGTATGCATTTTGCCTTTAAGGAAGGCGGCTGTTTCTTGAATTCTTTCTAACATAATCCAGTATATATTGGTTGAATGAATCTTCTTGGTCTTGCAGGAAGGAAATCTCCACTGGTAGCACATAGATGTACGGCTTGACCGTTTCTGGTAACAATTTGTTGGAGGCCATACGCACGGCATCCTTCTCGGTGGTGATAATCATGCGCTTGCCTTCGGGTAGGGTGTTGAACCGTTGCTCGATGCTCAGCATGTCTTCTTCCGTGAAGTCGTGGTGGTCGCTGAATGCCAATGTATGTATCCTGTTCCGTATGCTCTTTGAAAGGTCTTCTTCCAGCTTCTGTGGAGTGGCGATACCTGTCACCAACAGAATCTGAACTTGTGGGTGTATGCTTCCCACGCCATATTCCTTTCCTCCGTTGAACAATGGGCGTAACTTCCCGTAGTTCAAGGTGGTGAAGTAAAGCTGTTGGTAGGCTAAGAGGTTTATCTGCTTGGTCAGGACTCTGTATTCCATCGGTTTCATGTCCTTCGGGCATTTGGTGATGATGACCACTTGTGCCCGGAACTTACCCGATTCGTGTTCGCGCATCCTTCCGGCAGGCAAAAGCTTGTCTTCGGTTATCATCCGGTTGTAGTCCACCAAGAGGATATTCAGCCCTGCCTTCACATGGCGATGTTGGAAAGCGTCATCCAGCAAGACCACTTCAGTGCCTTGTGCCACGCTCTCCTTGCACAATTCTTCGATGCCGTGACAACGGTCAGCATCCACGGCCATATGGATGTCCGGGAACTTTTGCTTCATCTGATACGGTTCGTCGCCTATCTGATGTACCGGTGTATCTTCTTCAGCCAGGACGAAGCCGCTGGATTTCCGTTTGTAGCCCCGGCTTAGCACGGCCACCTGGAAGTTCTTCTGCAGCAGCTTGATAAGATATTCCGTGTGCGGAGTCTTTCCGGTGCCGCCCACGGTAATGTTGCCCACGCAGATAACCGGGAGGTCGAAACTCCGTTCTTTGTAATAGCCCCAGTCAAAAAGTTTGTTGCGCAACCATACCCCCGCTCCATATAGCCATGAAGCCGGATACAACCACTTGTTTATTTTGATGAGGCTCTTTTCCATGTAGGTCCCAATGTATTATCGGATACGCAAATCGAACGGCATACGTGCTTGGATGCGGTCAGCATCCTTCAGGTTCTGTACCAGTTTCACGTAGTCGTAATATTCACCCATGGTTTCAGACATCTTTCCGTCTATGTAGCTGTCCTTGCCTTCGTTCATCAGTGAGCTGAAGATGCTTTCTTTACCCGGATAGTTCAGTACGCTGTATGCTTCCACTCCCGCTTTCTGTGCAGCGATTTCCAGCGCCTTGTCCAAGCCGCCCAATTCATCTACCAGGCCCAGTTCCTTGGCGGTGGCTCCTGTCCATACACGTCCTTCGGCTATCTTTTCGATGGCTTCCACACTCATGCCTCGGCCATCGGCACAGCGTTGCACGAAGAGCTTGTAGCCGTTGTTGATGTAGTTTTGCATGGCTGCCTTCTCTGTGGCGTTGAACGGGCGTGTGATGTCGCCCATGTCAGCGTTTGGATTGGTCTTCACCATACCGAAGTGCAAGCCCAGCTTGTCTGTCAGCAGTCCTTCCATGTTGGGGAACATGCCGAAGATGCCGATGGAGCCAGTCAGTGTAGTAGGGTCGGCCACGATGCAGTCGGCGGCACACGAGATGTAGTAACCACCCGATGCTGCATAGTCACCCATCGATACCACCACAGGCTTCTTTTCCTTCAGCAGCACCACTTCGCGCCATATTTGTTCAGATCCGTATGCGCTACCTCCCGGTGAGTTCACGCGGAGCACGACGGCTTGTATTGTTTCGTCTTCGCGAAGTTTGCGCAAGTCGCGGATTACCTTTTCAGAGTTGATGCCCTCGTCGGTCGATGTGCTTTCGTCAATGCCGCCGAAAGCGTAATATACGGCGATGATGTTGCCGCTCTTGTCCAACGGCACATTGCGTTTCACGTTCTTCATGTCGGCTAATGACAGGGTGCGGAGGCTTTCATCCGCTTCGCGGTCGGTCAATCCCTTCAGATAAGCCAATACTTCGTCCTTGTACATCAAGGTGTCTGCCAATCCGTTGGCGATGTAGGTTTCTGCCGGCGAGAGTGTCATGAATCCGTCAGCGCATTTATTTAAATCGTCTTCGCTCATGCCTCTGGACGCGCTCACGTCTTCCAGCAAACGTCTCCACGTCGAGTTCAGGTAAGCCGTCATCTGTTCGCGGTTGGCTTCGCTCATTTCAGTGGCGATGAACGGTTCAACGGCCGATTTATAGGTACCCACCTTGAAGATTTCCATTTCCACGCCCACCTTCTTCAGCAAGTCGGTGAAGAAAACCGGTTGTGCGGCCAATCCTTGCCAAGCGATGCTTCCTTGCGGATTCACGATGACCTTGTCCGCCACGCTTGCCAGGTAGTACATTCCTTGTGTATAGGTGTCGCCATAAGCCACCACAAACTTGCCGCTTTCCTTGAAATCCTTCAATGCCGCGCGAATTTCTTCCAGCGATGCGAAGCCTGCTTCCATCATGCCTGCCTGCAGATAGATGCCCTTGATGTTTTCATTTTCCTTGGCCTTGCGGATGGAGCTCAAAATATCGTCCAATCCATACATCTGATAGTCTTCTCCCATCAGTGCCTGCAGTGGGTTTTCCTTCACCCGTTCGCTCAATGCGCCGTTCAGGTCAAGGACGAAGACTGAGTTTTCCTTGACGGTTGTTTCTGTGTCCGATGAGGCTACCATACCCACCATGCTGACGATTCCCAAAACTGTAAATACGATGCCCGCCAGGACCACGCCCAGCATACTGGCAAATGTGTATTTGATAAAATCTTTCATGACTGTGTCTTGTTGTTTCTTGTTATTATATATAATACAAACAACAAAAATAGATGTTTGCGGCGAAAGGACAAAAAAAAGCGGGCACTTTTTGGCTTTTTGGCGGAAAATAAGCATCTTTGTGGCACTTAAAGAATAAAAAGTAGCATGAAGAAGTTATTGTCATTGCCTCCCAATTTGGTGGAGTGCTTCCACGATGTGGAAAAAGTGGACAGATCGGAATGGTTTTGCACCTCCGATCCTGTCGGTAGTAAACTGGGTTCCGGTGGTGGCACCGCTTGGTTGCTCGAGGCTTGTCGCCGCGAGTGGGCTCCCGATGCTTCATTGGTGGAATGGTTAGGTCGCGAAAAGCGCATCCTGTTGCATGCCGGTGGCCAGAGCCGTCGCTTGCCGGGCTATGCTCCGTCGGGTAAAGTGCTGACACCCGTTCCTGTCTTCCGATGGGCCAGGGGGCAACGCCTTTCGCAGAACCTCCTTTCCCTGCAGCTTCCCCTTTACGAACAGATTATGGAGAAGGCTCCCGATACGCTGCACACGCTCATTGCCAGTGGCGACGTGTATATCCGCGCCACCAAGCCGTTGCAGAAGATACCCGAAGCCGATGTCGTGTGCTACGGTTTGTGGGTCGATCCCAACTTGGCGAAGAACCACGGTGTTTTCGTGTCTTCCCGTCGCACCCCCGACAAGCTCGACTTCATGCTGCAGAAACCCTCTGTCGAGGAATTGGGCAGCCTCCTGAAGACCCACCTCTTCCTCATGGACATCGGTATCTGGCTGTTGAGCGACCGTGCCGTCGAGCTGCTGGTGAAGCGCTCGCACAAGGAGGGCCAGCTTTCCTTCTACGATATGTATTCCGAATTCGGCTTGACGCTTGGCGAGCATCCGCGCATAGCCGACGAGGAACTCAATAGCTTGAGTGTGGCCATCTTGCCGCTTCCCGGTGGCGAGTTCTACCACTATGGCACCAGCCGCGAACTGTTGTCCTCCACGCTCAACATTCAGAATCGGGTCATCGACCAGCGCGAGATTATGCATCACAAGGTGAAGCCCCATCCCGCTATGTTCATTCAGAATGCCGATGTCAACTACCCGCTCACCGCTGCCAACTCCGAGCTTTGGATCGAGAACAGCTGCGTAGGGCAGGGGTGGACCCTCCATCAACAAACCATCGTGACCGGTGTGCCTTCCAACGACTGGAAGCTCCAAGTCCCTGCCGGAGTCTGCATCGATGCCGTTCCGATGGGCGACGATGCGTTTGCCGCTCGCCCTTATGGCTTCCACGACGCCTTCCGTGGCGATTTGTCAGATGCCTCCACGCATTATCTGGGCCGTCCTTTCACCGAGTGGCTCGATGAGCGTGGCTTGTCGCTGGCCGATGTCGAGCCTACCCACGACCTGCAGGCCGCCCGCCTCTTCCCGGTCACTTCCTCTGTCGAAGAACTGGGTCTCGTGATGCGTTGGATGGTGTCCGAACCCACTTTGGCAGCAGGCAAGGAAGTTTGGATGCGTAGCCAGAAGCTCTCTGCCGATGAAATCTCCGCTACCGCCAACTTGCGCCGTCTTACCGCCCAGCGCGAGGCATTCCGCGTCTCCAACTGGGGCATCCTTGCCAAGAACTACGAGCACAGCGTCTTCTACCAGCTCAACCTGGAAGATGCCGCCCGTCAGTATGCTTGCCATCAGCTTCCGTTGCCGCAACCGTTGCCCGAAACCATGCCTATGATGACGCGCATCAGCGACCAGATGTTCCGTGCCCGTGTCATGCAGTTGCAGGGAAAACCTTATCAGGAATATGAAAACCGTGCCTTTGGCTTGATGCGCGAAGGCTTGACCGAAGCCGCTTTGGCTTGCAAGCAGCAGCCGCGCCTCGATGTCTATGCCGACCAGATTGTGTGGGGACGTAGCCCTGTCCGCATCGACTTGGCAGGTGGATGGACAGATACCCCACCGTACTGTCTCAACGAAGGCGGCAACGTGGTGAATATCGCCATCGAACTGAACGGCCAACCCCCTTTGCAAGTCTATATCAAGCCCTGCAAGGAATACCACATTGTCCTCCGCTCCATCGACTTGGGAGCTATGGAAATCGTGAAAACTTTCGATGAATTGGCGCATTTTACGCAGGTGGGCTCTCCATTCTCCATCCCCAAGGCAGCCTTGGTGCTGGCAGGATTCCAGCCTGGCTTCTCGTTGGAAGCCTATGCTTCGCTCGAAGAACAGCTCCGCGAGTTTGGTTCAGGTATCGAGGTCACGTTGCTGTCAGCCATCCCTGCTGGCTCCGGATTGGGTACCAGCTCCATCTTGGCTTCCACCGTCCTCGGTGCCGTGTCCGATTTCTGCGGTCTCAAATGGGACAAGAACGAGATTGGCAACCGCACCCTTATCCTCGAACAGCTGCTCACCACCGGTGGAGGTTGGCAAGACCAGTACGGCGGTGTGCTTCGTGGCGTGAAGCTCCTGCAGACCACTAACGGCATGAATCAAAGCCCGTTGGTTCGTTGGCTCCCCGACTATCTCTTTACCTCTGCCGAATACCAGGCTTGCCATTTGTTGTATTACACAGGCATCACCCGCACCGCCAAAGGCATCCTGGCCGAAATTGTGCGGGGCATGTTCCTCAATTCTACCGAGCACCTCGGTTTGTTGGCCCAGATGAAAGCCCATGCGCTCGACCTCTACGAGGCCATCCAGCGTGGAAACTTCGATGAAATGGGGCGTTTGGTAGGAAAGACTTGGGAACAGAACAAGCGTCTCGACTCCGGAACCAACCCGCCGGAAGTCGAAGCCGTCATCCGTCAGATAGCGGACTATTGCCTGGGCTACAAGCTTCCAGGTGCCGGAGGTGGTGGTTATCTCTATATGGTAGCCAAGAGCCCCGAGGCAGCTGCGCGCATCCGTGGCATCCTCACGCAGAATCCGCCCAATGCCTGCGCCCGCTTTGTCGATATGACCCTTTCCGACAAGGGCTTCCAGGTGAGCCGTAGTTAGGAGCGTTTAAGCTTTATAGATTGTCATTCAGAGGAGCCTAGCGACGAAGAATCTCGGTAGCACCCGCTTTATGTTACCGAGATTCTTCACTACACTTTCGTTCCGTTCTGAATGACAATATTTTTTTCACACACTAAAATCCGTGCAATCCGTGTCTAAATAAAGAGTTGACAGTCTGGGAAACACACTTCCTCGCCACTTCTTTCTTCATTGCCTCTTCTAAGGGCATGCCTGCAGGCTTGGTGGCATACACTCCTGCGAATCCCGCTTCCAGCAACGAGGCTTCATCTTCCACGCTACCGGCTATGGCTATCACTGGGATGCCGTGTGCCTGTGCCCTTTGCAGAATCTTTCCCGGAATCTTTCCCATCAGGCTCTGCTTGTCTATGCGGCCTTCTCCCGTGATGATGAGGTCAGCATCCGTTATCCGCTCGTCAAATCGGCTGATGTCCAACAGCAAGTCGGCACCCGATTTCAGCTCTGCACCTAATAACGCCATCATGCCGCCACCCATTCCCCCGGCAGCACCGCTGCCTGCAGTGAGGCCGATGTCCATCCCTGTCCATCGCTGCAGCACCTTGGCAAAATGCTGCATTCCCCTGTCCAGATCAGCAATCATCCGTTCGTCGGCACCCTTTTGGCGGGCATACACATACGCCGCTCCATCGGGGCCGTAAAAAGGGTTTTGTACATCACAAGCTACGATGAAATGGGCGTTTTTTAGCATTTCATGTCCATCTTGTGAACAAATGTGAAGTACCTTTTCCAATATCTCCCCGCCTTGTCCTAATTCCTTTCCCGAGGCATCCAGGAATCGGAACCCCAAGGCTTGCAGCATCCCGGTACCCGCATCGTTCGTGGCGCTTCCCCCAATGCCCACGATGAACCGTGTGCACCCTCTCTCTAACGCATCCTTCATCAGTTCCCCGGTGCCATAGGTCGTGGTCTTCATCGGATTCCGCAGTTCTTCCGGTACCAAGGGCAGTCCGCTGGCGGCTGCCATTTCGATGAAAGCGGTTGTTCCGTCGGCGGAAATGCCATAATCGGCCTTGATGGGTGCCATTAGTGGGTCGTGTGTCATTGCGGTCTGTTTCGTGCCTCCTATACTGGCAAGCATTACGGCGACCATTCCCTCGCCCCCGTCGGCAATAGGGATGGCTTCGATGCAATGCTCGGGTGAAAGGTTGAGTATTCCCTCGCGTACGGCTTGTTCAGCTTCTTCGGATGTCAGGCTTCCTTTAAAGGAGTCGATGGCTAGGATGATTTTCATAACTGTCCAAATTTGAGGTAAAGATACGCATTTCCATTGATTTCTCCAAATCTCCTTACACTCCTGCCACCGCACCGTAAGTGTTTGTCTGCCAGTGTTTAGTGGGTGGCAGGAGCTCTGCCACCGTCCTTGCACTCCTTACACCGATGCGTTACTAAGCTTGTCGGGATACGTTACAAAGCTTACGCCGATGCGTTATAAAGCTTCCGCGATAAGCTTTGGGACTTTCCGCGCAAATAGTTTTTTCGGGAAAAAGTTGAAGAAGCGTTTCTTTTTCTTGCTCAACTTTTTTGGATTTTTCTTCAAGTTTTCCTTCTGTCTGTTCGGGGGCGGAAACGCCTTCGCAATTTTGAAAATCGCGAAGGCGTTTTTAATTTTTGCCTTCGCGAATTTCGGAGAGGTGGCGGTGTAAGGAGGGTGGCAGGACTCCTGCCACCCGTTTCTCGTTGATAGCCAGCAAGATGCATGCCGGTGGCAGGAGTGTAGGCAGAAATGGGGAGTCTCCAGGTAATACGTACGCGCGCGTAATATTATAAAGTAATAAAGGGAACTGCCGGGTGTATTTACCTGTGAAAATATGTTTTACGGCATCTTTTGAGAATCAATGAGTTATGTAAACGGGTGCAAAATTTTAGCAAAAAAGTGTTTCGAATGTTTGGTGGATATGTTGTAAAGCAGTAATTTTGCACCCGCTTTCGAGAGAGAAACGCAGATGAGTTGAAATGCTGAAACGAAGTTAAGGTCTTGAACCTCCACTGAAAAAACTTTTTTGAAAATTTCTTCTGAAAAGTTTGGGTGGTTCAGAAAAAGTCCTTACCTTTGCATCCGCTTTCGAAAAGAAAGCCATAAAGAAGAGTTCTTTGAAAGATTTAGATATAAACAAGCAAGTAGTACAAGTCTTACTTAAAGTAAGAAACAGAAACCGTCAATAACTTATATAATATATAGGTAACAAAAATTGATAGATTTGGTTCTTGAGCAGATTAAAACTTCCATAGCAATATGGGAACAAGATATTTTTACAATGAAGAGTTTGATCCTGGCTCAGGATGAAC
>JAFQBF010000144.1 GCA_017416735.1 Bacteroidaceae bacterium
CAGTTCGTAAGGCTTGAAACGCAATATCAAGTGACCGCTTCCAAGAGCGGTTTTTGTGTTCACATTAGGAGCTTCGCCACATCCCAACATCGGGATGGACATCAGCGAAGAGGTGGCAAGCAAGCCTGCACCGGAGGTTTTAAGAAAGTTTCTTCTATCCATAGTAAAAAATTTAATGTAAATCAATCTGTCATTCAGACGACCGAAGGGAGGAAGAATCTCGAAAGCATCCACGGTGTGTGTAACCGAGATTCTTCGCTTCGCTCTGAATGACAATTAGATATTATTGTATTAAAAATACCAAGGATGTTCCTTGACGGTAGTGATGCCCTTGGTGCCAATCATACCGTTGATACGACTGATGGAAAGAAACGGAGTAGAAAGCCACTTCGGAGATTCCTTGTCCAAGCTGTTCAGCTTCACTTGTCCGGAGCAATGGATGTATTCTCCGTCCTGCAAGTAGATGCCGACGTGAGTCACTCGTCCGCTCTTGGTTCCCCAGAACAACAAGTCGCCCAACTGGGCTTCCCGCCAATCTTCGGCCTTGATAATCTTTCCGGTCAAAGCCTGTTGGGAAGCATCGCGCTGAAGGATGATACCGTTGGCAAAATGAGCCACCTTCACCAAACCCGAACAATCGGTCAACTTGGTGGAAGTACCACCCCACAAATAGCCGGAACCCATCATGCGGAATGCCACCTTCTTGATGAGTTCAGCATCGAAAGTCTGTTCTGCCCAGGAAGAGAGTTCCTTCACTTCGTCCTGATGTACATAGCCTTCGCGTCCATCGGGAGTGGCAAGACGGATGAACTTACCCTTCTTGCCCTTGTATTCCAGAATATTACCAAGCACCAAGTCGCTCACGGTCATGCCGCCCTTCGGGGCATCTACCAACTGAGTCTGATACACCGTCACGATATATCTTTCCGCTTGCTTCCACTCGTCCATCTGTGCCGAGGTCATCTGATACAAGGAGTTCTTCGGTACATAAGAGATGTATTGGTCCGGAGTCTGTACCCGTGCCCAATCGCCGGCATGTTCCAGAATCTTCACCGGAGTACCCATAATGGCTTGGGTTGCCATTTCGGCAGCATGCTTGCCGGCGGTGCGGAGCGAGGCGATGGAAAGCTTCACCAGTCCCCAAGGCTTTTCCTTGGTGAATTCCAATACGGCGATGCTATCTACACAGGCTACACCTGCTTTCTTCAGTTCCTGAAGGACATTGGCCTTCAGTTCGGCCTTGTCCACCTTGCCCTTGATAATCCATTGACGGTCGGCCTTCTTGGCTTCCAGTTCATAGATGGCTACGCGAGAATCCGGAGCATATTGCTTCTTGATAGCTGCCAGCAATGCCTTCATTTCATCGGCTTCAGTCGAAATCTTGTCAATGACCAAATCCGATTTCCATTTAGTCAGGTTGCCTCCCTTCCATTCCACTTCACCAGCCTGGAAGTCCACAGTTTCGCGACGGATGTACTGCTTCTTTGGAGAGAGTTCACCGCCAATGCCTTCGTTGCTTGCCAGGCGGAGAGCATCGGTACTGGTCTTGAAAAAGTCACTGTAACGTTCGCCATAGGTATCACGTCCGGCAGACACATCGGTCGGTACCCAACCGGTGCCTTCGAAGTAGATTTCACCCCAGTCGTGATAACCGGTCCAACCGGTTTCGTCGAACACCCAACCGCTTTCCCAACGGGCCGGGATGCCCAAGCTTCTCAACATCGAGATATAGAGTAAAGTCACCTGACCGCAATCGCCATGATGAATATCGAGCACATACTGCGGCATGCAAGGGATGGTGCTATAGTCGATAGCGCCCGCCCATGGATAGTTGGCACTGATCCAGTCGTAAATCATAGATGCCTGAAGCACCGGATTGGTTTCTCCACCTACTATCTTCTGAGCCAATGCCTTCATCTGCTTGTTCACAAGCATGTGAGGCAATTCCTGTATAGTATATTTCTTGTACAAATCGCTTTGCTTGTCGTATGGTTTCAAGTTCTTCAAGATTTCTTCCTGAGGGAATACCTGAGCACCGACTTCGTAAGTGAACTTCATCTCGAAACGGGTGGGCTGTCCTTTCACGGCTTTCTGCTCCATATAAACCGTGTGGTGCAGGCTACCGTCCGAATGAGTGGCTGGCGATGATGTAGAAAGCAACTGGAAGTTACGCTGACGGCCATTGTCGAACGGATAAGGCAGCCATGCCTTGATGACTTCACCGGCAGGAACGGCATCGGCAGGAACTTCAATGAAAAAGGAAGCGTTCACCTTCTTCCAATCACAAGTATGGTTGACACCTACCGGTTGGGAAAGGATGTTCTCGCACTGTGTATGCAACTTGGCATATTCCTTTTTCTTGTCCTTAATCATCTCGGCAGTAAAGAGTTCACGATTCAAGAGCGTGAAGTTGCTGATGGTCTTGCGGAACCAACGTTCTTCCCCGTCGATGATTCGGGTTTCGAGATACTTCTTCTGTTTCCAAGCCTCTATCTGCTTATCGGTAGCACCGGGCACTTTTTCCAGCAACATTTTTTTTCCTTCTTCACGGGACAAGCGGAAATCATCCCGTATGCGGGTTATCATGGCCTGCAGGGAGTCAATCAGCCAAGCATGTTTTCCTTTTTCAGCCTCGCTGAGCTTGCTAATGGCCTGCTCCACCTTGGCAAATTCGCCTTTGTTCAAATCGGAAATGGCCTTGGCTTTCCATATTTGTGCATGGAGGCTGCCTCCGATGAAGAGACAGGCGATGACAGATGTTATAATTCTTGATTTCATACGTTTTTCTTATTTCATTTTTTTCTTGATGGCATTCACCCAAATCTGATACCCTTCTTCCTTCAGGTGCAAGCCGTCGGATGTCAATTCCTTACGAAGTACATTCGTACCCTTTTCAACAAACAGCGGGAAGAGGTTGATGAACTCAATCTTCTTCTGCTTGGCAAGGATTTCAAGTCGGGCGTTGATTTCCGGAATCTGATAAGTTTTGTTGGTCATCCGCTTGTATCGACCAAAGCTTTCGTTGATAGGAAGCAAGCTCTGCAGATACAGCTTGGTTTCCGGCGATTCCTTCTGAATGCGGGTAATAGTCTTGTCAATCAAGCCTACAATGCTGTCCGTACTCAAGTCGTGCGAAACATCATTGGTGCCAATTAGCAGGAAGAGCTTCTTCGGCTTGCCCGGTAGAATCTGATGAAGACGGTCGTAAACACCCATCACTTCATCGCCCACGATACCGCGGTTTACCACGTTCTCCTTACCCAAACGCTTGCCCCAGTCGCCACCGCCTTCGGTCAAGCTATTGCCCAACATCACGATATCTTCGCTGGTAATGGCAGGTTCGTCCATGAACTGCAAGAAACGCTTGTAGTAATGAGGGAAATAGGTACGGGGAGTCGGACAAATGGAAGCCGCTACCGTATTGGCAACGAGGGAACGAAGACGAACCACTCCCTTACCATCCACCGGATGAACGGCATTGATTAACAAGATAACCGACGTATTGTTGTCCGGATCCATGATAACGGATGTTCCTGTATAGCCGGTGTGACCGTAGGTATTCCAACCGAACATATCTCCTTGATTGGACGCATAAGAACTATAATTGTCCCATCCCAACGTGCGACCGAACTCTTCTACTGCTCCACGAGGTACGGTACGCATCGCCTTCACGCCTTGTGGACTCAAGATGCGGCGACCATTCCATTCACCACCATTCTGCAAGGCAGCGCAAAGAATAGCGATATCTTCTGCACGGGAGAAAAGACCGGCATTACCGCTGATACCACCGTTCATGACACGGGCCAATGGGTCGTGTACTTGTCCCAAAAGTACCTGACCATTCTCTTGCTTTTCGGTCGGGGCAATCACATCGTGCCAATCGCCGTCCACCAGGTCAGCCCAATGAGCTTCGGAAGTATTGATCCAATTGCCCTTCTTGTCGCGTACCGTCGGTA
Organism: Bacteroidaceae bacterium; assembly: GCA_017416735.1. GTDB lineage: Bacteria > Bacteroidota > Bacteroidia > Bacteroidales > Bacteroidaceae > Phocaeicola. Next base: position 3,957 of record JAFQBF010000144.1, read on the forward strand.
AATAGTCGGTAAAGTCCATACCCAATACATCGAACAAGTTCTCACGGGCAAACTCACGGAGTGTCTGTCCGCTCACCTTCTCGATGATGTTCTGCAAAGTGATGAAGTTCAAGCAACTATAAACCCAGTCGGTTTGCGGTTTGTATCTTCGCTTGCAAGTAGAGATGTACTCCATCATTCCCTCCGGATTAGGAGAACCATATTGTTCTTCCAACTTTGCCGTAGGGCCATACGAAGGAAGGCCGGAAGTGTGTGTCAACAAATCAGCCACACGGATGGTTTTCTTTTCCTTACCATCTTCGCTTACCCAATTCTGGAATTCCGGGATATACACATTGACGGCATCACTCAGACGAATCTTGCCACGTTCCACCAGAATCCAGGTACAGATAGCTGTTGACAGGGTCTTGCTACAAGAAGCCATATCGAAAACAGTCTGTACAGTCATCGGTTCCTTGTTCGGATAGACACGCTTGTTTCCGTAGGCTTTCAAGTAAGCCATCTTTCCATCTTTGACCACCGCCAGTACCGCCCCCGGAATTTCTTCGTTGGCAATAGCAGCCTCAATGAGTTCATCGGTATACATCAGCCGGCGAGAGTCCATCCCTACTTGTTCCGGTGCTACCCGTTGCAAGGTCTGGGCACCGACTGCCTGGATACTGCACAATGCCATTATTAGAAATAAGATTTTTTTCATGATGTTTCGATTAAGAGGAATGAATAACATTATTCTTCTGTTTCAATGCCACGGTAAGCATCGACAGCCTTCTTCACCGAGCCATGCATCAAGAGCAAAGCCTGAGCCTTACCATAATCCAAGCCCAATTCTTCGACAATCATGCGTGTACCACGGTCCACCAACTTCTTGTTGCTGAGCTGCATGTTCACCATCTTGTTGCCCTTCACACGACCCAACTGAATCATCACCGAAGTGGTAATCATGTTGAGAATCATCTTCTGACCTGTACCCGACTTCATGCGCGAGCTACCTGTAACATATTCCGGACCAACCACCATTTCAATAGCTACATCAGCTTCCGCTGCCATCGGAGAATCCGGGTTACTGGTTATACAGCCAGTCAAAATGCCGTGCTCACGGGCTTCGTGCATCGCACCAATCACGTATGGAGTCGTACCGGAAGCAGCAATACCAATCACCGTATCCTTATCGGTGATGTTACGTTCCAGCAACTCTTCCCAACCACGTTGCGTATCGTCTTCCGCATTTTCCACCGGATTGCGTAAAGCGGTATCACCACCGGCAATCAAACCGATAACCAAAGTAGGAGGCATACCGAATGTAGGAGGTATTTCGGAAGCATCGAGTACTCCGAGACGACCGCTGGTACCGGCACCCATATAGAAGATACGTCCACCCTGCTTCATGCGAGGAACAATCTGAGACACCAACTTTTCAATCTGCGGGATGGCTTTCTGTACCGCCAAAGCTACCTTTTGGTCTTCTGTATTGATGTCTTCCAATATTTCACGAACGGATTTCTTTTCCAAATCATTGTAGAGCGATGATTGCTCTGATATTTTTACGAATGCCATAGTCTTTCTGTTTTTTTATGCGTGATACTTGATTAATCCTTCCATCGGGCTTTGAATGATAGTGCCCAACTGAATGTCCATTGCTTGTGCAGCCTCTTCCAACACATCCTTATAATAATATGCCACCGAACCGATAAAATTTACCTTGAGATTCTGATAGTTATCGTATTGCATAATATTACGCTTGAAGAACGCCTTGAAGCTATTCAGCACCAAGTCGTGTATGCAAGGCTCGCTGATGTTCTGTGCCAAGAACGGAGACAAGCTGGCCAAGAAACGATTTGGGAACGGCTTGCGATAAACACGGTCTATGATGTCAGCCGGTGTCAAATCGAATTGTTTCAAGAACTTTTCCTTCAGTTCCAGAGTCATCTGGTTCTTCAACAAGTCGCCTACCATCAACTTGCCCAAATAGGCACCACTACCTTCATCACCAAGAATGAAACCCAACGGCGATACATTGGTAACAATGTCCTTACCATCATAATAACATGAATTGGAGCCTGTACCCATAATACAAGCGATACCGGCTTCACGTCCACACAAGCCACGAGCCGCTGCCAACATGTCAGTAGCCACCTCCACATCTCCCTTCACCTTCAGATGCTTGGTCAAAGCACGATGTACTACAGCAATCTTATCCGGGAAACCGCATCCTGCACCATAAAAATAAACTGCATCAAGCTCATCAGTCTTCAATTCCGGCAAGAGGGCAGTAGCAATCTCATTGCTGATTTCTTCTTCCGACTGAAAGAAAGGATTGGTTCCTTTCGTGAATATCCGTTGAATAAGTTCTCCATTTTCTACAACACACCAATCGGTCTTTGTAGAACCACTGTCTGCTATTAGAATCATGTTATTGAGATTTAAAGTTATATCTTAATGTAAATTTTACGTTTATACAATTGATAACCGATGCACCAGTTGATGGTGACAAACAAAAGGGCAAAAGCCAAAGAGCCACCGGTCTGTCCGAAGATTGGCACCATAACAATCTTATACAAAAAGGTATGGATACTGATCATGCCGTCTTCCCAAGGGAAGCGGATGCAGCCAAACAGGATGCTGAGCACACCACCCAACACATACATAAAGAGTGGATTCACACCGAATGCTTCGAAGAACATACTCCATTTCTTCTGTCCTTTGATGTCGATAATCCAGATAAGCAAAGCCAAGAAACTGGATGCCAGGCCACAAGTGGTCAGCACGAAAGTAGGCGACCAGATTTTCTTATTTATTGGGCATCCATAGCTCAACAAAAGTCCTGAGAAAGTCAAGATAGTACCTACCAGGAACAAGATAATAATCTGTGAGTTCAGAAAACTCATACGGTCCTGTGACTTGTTTCCTTCCAACATCAACTTACCTACATAAAAGCCTAACAACACATGAGCTATGGAAGGAATGGTACTCAAAAGACCTTCCGGATCGATGCCATTGTCTTTGTACATATGAACAGGAGTTAAAATAGCACGGTCCACCACCGAAAGAATATTGGTTTCATTATATTCATAACCGTTTCCACACATCAGAATTACAAAATAACCAATTAACAGACTGGCAATAATGTATGGAATACGCTTATGCTTCACCGTCAGTGCCACAATAGAAGCGACACCGTAACAAAGAGCCAAACGTTGCATGACACCTAAGATACGCATACGATCGAACGTCCACACAGAAGCCCAAAGATTCTCAAAGAAACTGAGGTCTTCCGGAGCCGATACCCAATAACGGCAGAAACGGGAGAACCAACCGATGGCACATCCTATCAGGAAAATGACGATGGTACGCTTCAGAATTTTGATAATAGCCGACTGACTAAATTCAAAATTATATTTCTTCAGAGAGATGTAAGTAGAAATCCCCATAATGAACATAAAGAATGGAAAAACCAAATCGGTCGGTGTAAAACCATTCCATTCCGCATGACGAAGAGGGGCATAAATATGACCCCAGCTACCAGGATTATTTACCATAATCATCCCAGCAATGGTAATACCTCGAAGAATATCAAGAGCTAAAATACGTTTATTTACTTTCTGTTCATTCATAGTAAAATAAGTTTATTGATTAATTTTTACTTTAGTACACTCGTCAACCAAATAAGCAATAGAAACATAAGGGATTCCTGCATTGGTCGTCAAGCCGATTTCGCAAGTACGGCTATTGGAGTAGCCAACCTGCACATGCGCTTTTTCTATCTGAGGACGAAGCTTGCGCAAAGCATACGAGTTCAGTTCCGGATGGGTGAACCCCTTATCGCCGGCAAAACCACAACAGCCTACTCCTTCAGGAACAAGTACATTGGTAGAACAAAGACGAGCCAAAGCGATGATAGTGTCTGCCAATCCCATCTTTCGGGTAGAGCAAGTAACATGCACTGCTACCGGACGGGCAATCTGCTTGAATTCCAACTTATCCCTCAAGAAGGTATAGATGAACTCTGCCGGTTCGTACAGTTTCATTTTCTTGATGCATTCCCGCATACGGTGCAAGCATGGGCTTTGGTCACAGAGAATGGGGTATTTGCCTTGTTCACTGGCTTCCCACAAGGCGGCTTCCAATTCGGCAGATTTCCGATCTGCAATATCAAGCATCCCCTTGCTTTCCCAGATGGTACCGCAACAGAGCTTGTCCATGTTCTTCGGGAAGATGACTTCGTATCCAGCTTTCAGCAGGAGAGACATCATCTTGTCCACCAACGGTTGGTCCACCGGAGTGTTTTTCGGAAGTCCCATGGTCTGGTTGATGCAGCTCGGGAAATACACCACCTTATTCGGTCGTTCATATTCCTTCTTCCAATTGGCAAGGTTAATGGAATAGGCTTTCGGCATGGCAGGTGTCCACAAAGGAATACCCAACACATTGTGCATGCCCTTGGTAATGCCACTCATGGCCTTAGTCCCCAACACAGTATGTCCCAAGTTAGCCAATCCTAAAACCGGACGCAAAGCTCCCTTGACACCCGCAAAATGATTTGCCACGAAATCACCCGTCTTGTAACCAAGGCTACCTTTCGGCAATGCTTCCTGACGGATGACATGGGTCAAGTCACCGGTATTGATGCCCATCGGACACGACATCGAGCAGAGGCCGTCACCGGCACAGGTCTCATTGCCCGGATAACGGTATTGCTTTTCCAACAGAGCCAACCGCTTCGGGTCATCGCCACTCTGACGCAAGCGAGCCATTTCACGTTGCAATACGATACGCTGACGAGATGACAACGTAAATCCACAAGAGAGGCAGTTCACTTCGCAGAAACCACATTCGATGCAACGGTTAACCTTGGCGGCCGGACTGTCCGCATCGAGCGGAATCAACGGCAATGGCTTGAAATTCTTGATGTGACATTGAGGGTCATCATTGAAGATGACACCCGGATTCAACAGGTTCTTCGGGTCGAACAATTCCTTCACTGCCTTCATGGCTTGATAGGCATCGTCTCCCCATTCGTGACGGACATACGGTGCCATGTTACGACCTGTGCCGTGTTCGGCTTTCAAGGAACCGTCATACTTGTCGACAACCAGTTTCTTCACATCCTCCATCAAGTCCTCGTACCGCTTCACCTCCGCATCGGTATTGAACGATTGGTTGATGATGAAATGATAATTTCCTTCAAGGGCATGGCCATAAATACAAGCATCATCGTATCCATGTCGGGCGATGAGCTGCTGGAGTTCTTCGGTCGCTTCAGGCAAGTCTTCAATGTGGAAAGCAATGTCTTCAATCAAACAGGTTGTTCCCGGCTGACGTGTTCCGCCTACCGACGGGAAGATGCCCGAACGAATGGCCCAATACTTGGAATATTCTTCCGGTCGGTCTGTAAAATGTACCGGTATGTGGCTTTCGAACGAGGCCAGACAAGCTTCTATCGTAGCTATGTATTGATTAAGCTCCATCTGCGAACATGCCATGGTCTCGGTAAGGACAGCGGTCAGACCGGTAGCCTTCTCGCTTCCTACCTTTTCTTTGTATGCCAAGTAAACCGGGTCGTTGACCGAAGACAAGCTCTTGTAATCCAGGAGTTCCGCTCCCTTCACCACTGTTTCACCATCCACATTCACCAGCTTCTTCATCGCCACCACAGCCCGACAAGCTTCCTTGATGGTTTCGAAATAGAGCATCGCACTGGCCTTGTATGGATAGTTATACTCTGTATTCATGGTCACTTGCGAAAGGAACGCCAAGGTTCCTTCCGAGCCTACCATAAGGTGAGCAATAATATCAAACGGATCGTCAAATTGAATAAAAGGCAAAAGATTGAGACCGGTTACATTCTTGATGGAATATTTGTAACGGATGCGTTCAGCCAACTTCTCATTGGCACGGATTCCATCCCGCAATTCTCCGATTCGACGGATAAAATCGGCATGAGTCGCCTCGAAAGAAGCCCGACTAATCGGGTCACCCGTATCAAGCACCGTTCCGTCCATCAAGACGATACGGGCAGAAACCATCACCTTGTCGCTGTTGGCGTGAGTTCCGCAATTCATGCCGGAAGCATTGTTCATCACAATACCACCGACCATGGCACTTTTTACACTCGCCGGGTCGGGTGCAAACTTACGCCCGTACGGAGCCAGAATTTCATTCACCCGTTGTCCGACAATGCCCGGTTGGAGCGTAATCTGCTTATAATCATCAGAAAGACGGTAGTCTTCCCAATGCTTGCCGGCCACAATCAAAATCGAGTCACTAATGGCTTGTCCTGACAAGCTTGTCCCGGCTGCCCTGAACGTAACAGGTAGCCCATAGCGGTCTGCCAATTTCAACAAGCGTGACACTTCTTCTTCGTCCTTCGAACGAATGACAATCTGAGGAATCAGCCGATAAAATCCGGCATCCGTTCCCCAAGCCAGCCGACGGAGTTCGTCGGTATAGATTCTTTCC
>JAFQBF010000089.1 GCA_017416735.1 Bacteroidaceae bacterium
CCTATCGCCGACAACAATACCGATGAAGGCCGTGCGAAGAACCGCCGTGTGGAATTTGTCAAGCAGTGAGAGCAGAGCCAAGCTTGCTTGAGCTATGCCGAGTCGCGACGACAAATGGACAAAGTCAATTTGTGAAGATGTAGTGAATGACAAGAATAACCAAGAAACCTGTGAAGGCTTTTTTATACGTCAGAAGGGGGAAGCCACCATTGCCAAGGCTATCCCCCTTCTTTATTTGCCCATATAAACTTGTGGCACTCCAACAGGTTGAAAACCAGTCGGAATGACGCAAGTGACGAAGTGAAGGTCACTCCATTTCAAACCTTATCCCAAGAACATGGCGGCATGTACGGCCGTGACTTTATCCGAGAAATGATGTGTTTCCTTGTCGTTGGACAGGACGAAGCCATGAAGAAGAGGCTTGTCCAATATCGGCTCTACATCCAACAAATGCCGTGCGTCAATCGGAGAAACATGCTCGGCCATTTTTACTTCGAATGCATAATAGCCTTCTTGTGTCTCTACCAACAAGTCGATTTCCTTGCCGTCCTGGGTACGGAGATGATGGAAGGATGCGTCTGTCTGCAAGTTCTTGACTTGCTTGTAAATCTCGGCGATAATCAGGCTTTCGAATTCACTTCCGGTCAATCCGCCACGTTTCTGCAAGATGGCTTGAAGGACACCATTGTCCATAAAGTGTACCTTAGGAGCTTTCACCAACCGTTTGGCGGCATTGCGTTCCCAAGCCGGGAGGATGATTACCTGATAGCTCAACCGTAGATATTCCAAGTAGCGTTGCACCGTCTTGGAAGTAACACCCACATCCCGTGCAAAGTTGGAAGCATTGAACAGCCCTCCCGTATATACCGCTACGGCACGTTGGAGCTTGATGAAAGGTTCCAGGTCGCGGAAAGAAACCAAATCGCGCACGTCCCTTTCAAGATAAGTTTGGACGTATGTCCGTAGCCAGGTGTATTTGTCGTCTTCGGTCATGTCATCGGCTACCAAGGCAGGATAGCCTCCCAAGCGAAGGTAATGTTCCCATGAGGCATTCTTGACAGGCATCCGTTTGTCCATCAGGAAAGAAGGAAGAATGGCAGAAGAATCACATTGACGCGTAATGATTTGTTGCCACAATGACGGGACAATGGCATCCTGCCAAGTCTGGGTGGCAAGCTCGGGAAGAGTCAATGGATAGAGTTCATAAATCAGGCATCGGCCGGCCAAGGACTCGCGTACCTTTTCCAATAGGAGCAGTTGGCTTGAACCGAGGAGTACATAATGTACATCCTCGTAAGTATCGTAGGTAGCCTTGATGCTTTCGATGAGCTGAGGCTCTTTCTGTACTTCATCCAATGTGGCTTTGGGAAATTGCGATTTCCATTGTGCGGCGGAAAGGTTCAGATAGGCTTTCCTCAGGATAGGGTCTTCGATACTCAGATATTCGTATTCAGGGAAAACCTGCTTTACCAAAGTGGTCTTCCCGACTTGTCTTGCTCCCGTAAACACGATAATCCGTGCATGACGTTTGTCCTTGACGGAAGAAATGATTCGTTCGATTTGTCTGTTCTTGTCCATATCCTTGTTCCTTGATTTGGAGACAAAGGTAACATAAATAAGGGTATAAACAAAGTCTTATTCCAAATTTTACGCCAATATTTGGAATGGTATTCCAAATTTTACGCCAATATTTGGAATTAGTGTCCAAATCACACCTTATTCATTGAACAACAACTTATACCCAATCCCCCGCACATCCACTTTCTGTTTATGCCATCTTGGCTTTGAAAGCCAAGGCATACATACGCATCTGCTTCACCATAGCGAGCAGCCCGTTACTACGAGTGGGCGAGAGGTGGTCTTTCAACCCGATGGCTTCGATGAAATAGAGTTCGTTTTCTAAGATTTCATCGGGAGTATGGCCAGATACGACCTTTATCAAAAGAGCGATGATGCCTTTCACGATAAGCGCATCGCTTTCGGCTTGGAATTCCACCTTGCCATCCACCAAGTCGGCTTGCAACCACACGCGGCTCTGGCATCCGTCGATGAGGTTCTGGTCATTCTTGTATTCGGGGGCAAGCGGTTCTTGTTCGTTGCCGAGGTCAATCAGCAGCTGGTACTTGTCCATCCAATCGTCGAAGTCACTGAATTCTTCAATCACTTCGTCTTGCAGTTCGTTGATTGTTTTCATATCTGAGTGTCTTTACTTTTCATTATAAATGACATCCATCACCGTCTGTCCAACAGCCTTCAAAGTGTTGCGGTCGATGTTGTGGATGTTGTCGTTCACGGTATGCCAAGTGGGGCCGAAAGACGAGTTTTCGTACACCGGGTCATAGTTGATAATGTCCACACACGGGATGCGGGCCAGTTGGTTCACATACACGTGGTCGTCGGTCACTTCGCTACCTTCCTGCTTTACGAAGTAGCTGCCGTAGCCCAATTCGTGTGCCTTGTTCCAAATCTTTTTCACCTCCTTACGGGCGGTACGATAGGAATAAGGTTCGTAATAGAAAGTACCTCCCTTGCCTCCTACCATATCGAGCAGGATGCCGTAACGGGCGAAATATCCCTGAACGTGCGGTGTGCGTCCCCAATATTGAGAACCGAGACACCAGTCGTGCGCCTTGTAGCTTCCGCGATGCCAAGCCGGTGTACCATAGTCCTCGGCATCAAAGAAGATGATGTCGATACCTACCGTCGGTGCTTCTTTCTGAATCTGTCGGGCGATTTCAAGCAATACGCCTACACCGCTGGCTCCGTCGTTGGCACCATCGATGGGTTTCTTGTGATTCTTTTCATCCGCATCATAATCGGCATACGGACGGCTGTCCCAATGGGCGCAGAGCATCACACGTTTCTTGTTGTCGGGATTGAATGCGCCGATGATGTTGCGGGCTTTCAGAATGGTGCCGTCCCACGCTTCGAGGTCGGCATATTGGTTATACACCTTGGCGCCATACTTCTCCAACTGCTTGGCGAGGTATTCTCCGCAATCACGATGTGCCTGAGTGTTCGGTACACGGGGGCCGAAGTCGGTTTGTGCCTTGACGTAGGCGTATGCACTGTCGGCATCGAAAGCCGGAGCCTTGATGACTACTTTCTTTTCGATTGCTTCTGTGTCGTCCGTTTTTTTGCTGCTTCCGCAAGCTACTACGCCGGTAAAGGCCAGTAACAAGATGGGGGCGATGAATAGGTTCTTTATTTTCATAAGATTTGTTTTAGTGGGTGCAAAGGTAATCAAACTTTTTGTACTTCCTCCATTACACGCAGGAAGTTTCCTCCCCAAATGCGTCGGATGTCGTCTTCGCTATACCTTTCCTTCAATAAACAACGGGTGAAGTTAATCAGTTCGGAGGCAGATGCACAACCGATGATGCCTCCATCGCCATCGAAATCCGTACCGATGCCCACGTGTTCGATGCCCATCACATCGACCATATGGTTGAGGTGACGGATGGCGTCCTGGATGGTCGCTTGGCCTTCTTCCTTCAAGAAACCATTGTATAAGGTCACTTGTGCCACACCACCCTTGGTTGCCAAGGCACGAAGCTGGTCGTCCGTCAGATTTCGCGGATGGTTGCAGAGGGCGCGGGATGAGGAATGCGATGCCACAATGGGCTTCGTGCTGATGTCTAACGCATCGTAGAAAGTCCGGTCTCCGGCGTGCGAGATGTCCACCATCATTCCCACCCGGTTCATTTCGTGGATCACTTCTTCGCCGAAAGCATTCACGCCCAGGCCTTCGTCATTATATCGGCAAGAGCCGCAAAGCTGGTTATTGCCGTTGTGGCATAGCGTCATATACACCACACCCCGGTTGCGGAAACGTTCCACATTCCGGATGTCCCGTCCGATGGCATAACCGTTTTCAATGCCTAACATAATGGCCTTCTTCCTTTCGGCTTTTAGGCGATAGAGGTCGGTCGGCGTGTAGGCAATGCTTACATATTGATTGCTCCTGGCCACCATGGTTTCTATTTCGCTTAAGATACGGTCGGCCTTGGCGGTTGCGGCAAGCAGGTCTTCATCGGCCAAACCTTGTTGCTCCAGATAAGCTACCATAATGGTGGCATCCAGGTGTCCTTCCGTCATCTTGTGCAGGTCCACCAATATCTTCGGGTCACGGCTGGCAAAATTGATTTGCTGGTCGAAGAACATCGGCGTGTCGCAATGGGAGTCGAGGGTGAGTATGCGGTTGTGCAGGCTTTTGGCTTCCTTGAACGATGCGGCTTCGCGCACCAATCCGGGAATGTCAGTATCCTTTTGTCCGATGACGAGTATCGGGATTTGCCGTTCTGTTGCTAATTGGATAAGCAAGGGTGCCGGTTTGCCAGTAATGAGGATACCGTCCAGTGTTTTCAGCACATTGACGAGCATGTCGGCATTAGGGTACGAGGGGAGAATCAAAGGTATTCCACCGGCCTTCTGTACGGCTTCTGCATAACTTGAATCGGAAGTAATCCCGATAAGCGGCATGGGTTGATAACCGGGGAATGTCTGGTGAATATCAAGTGTAGAATGGATTGTCATAATGATTTGTGATTAAAAACAGATACGAAAACGGGTAATGCCGTCCGGATAGGTTCGCAAGGAGAATGTGCAGCCATGCTTCATCAGCACTTCACGGATAAAGATGAGGCCGATGCCTTGTCCATTCGGTTTGGTGGAAAAGAACGGGCTGAACAGCTTGGCTTCTACTTCCTTGCTGATTCCCTTGCCGTTGTCGGCAATCTCAAGCATAAGCGGAGTGGTTGATGTCCGGATGGTGATTTGTCCTCCGGAACCAATACTTTCGGCAGAGTTCTTGATGATATTGATTAGCACTTGCTCGAAGAGGGAAGTGTCCATCATTACCACCGGACTTTCATTGCATAAATCCATCTCTAAGGTGATGTCTCGGTTTTGACAGATGTTCTCCATAAATCTTTTGCAAGCCACGACACGTTCATTCAGCTCCACCTCTTCCTGTTGAGGTTCGGGAATCTTCACCACATCGGCAAAGTTGGTGATGAAGCGGCTCATGCTATAGCTTCGTTCGATGCATACTTTCATAACTTCGCGCAAGTCTTCCGTGTCGTCCATTGTCTGCAGGGCATCATCTACCGTATCAAGGGTAGAGGTGATTCCGGCCACGGAGTTGTTCACTTCGTGGGCAATCATACGGATTACCTTTTCATAAGCTTTCTTTTCCGCCTTCATCACTTCGGAGGTAAGGCTTTCAATCAGGTAGAACGGATGGGCAAAACCTCGGTCGATGAATGAGAGTCGGGAACAGCGGTAGATGCGGGAGTCGCTCAAGCGGATGGTAGCTGTGGTATCCTTGGGCATCCGGGCAAGTTCTTCGGCCAGGGAACCGGTCAGCTTGTCCATAGTTTTGTCCAGGATATTTTCTTCTGCTCCTTCATCCAGAAACTCCAGGGCAGCTTTGTTGGCCATGGAAATCCGTTCGTCCAGCGTAAGGATAATGACGCCCATGGGCGATACGCTGATGAGCAAGTCGAGGAAATGATTCTGTTCGCGAAGGCGAAGGCGTTCCTCCTTCAGCTGGTTCATCATACGGTTGAAGATGGAGACGATGCGGTCGGCTTCGCGTTGTCCGACGGGTGCCAGTCGGCTGCTGAAGTCTTGAGCCTGGAGCAAGTCCATCCCTCCGGCAATGGAATTCAAAGGCTTGATGACTTTGTTATAAAAATAGAGCAGATAGAACAGGCTGAATGTGATGATGCCTTCTATCAAATAAAACTTCCATCCGTTTTCTTGTGTAGCGATGAACAGCAGTATGACCCATACCGCCATCAGCAGGAATGCCAGGATATAGAAAAAGGATTTCAGTTTCATGGGCCAAGGCTTTAAAGTTCGATGTTGTATTTCTCCAACCGGCGGTACAAAGACGGTCGGCTTACTCCCAATGCCGCAGCTACCTGTGTCATGTTGTTACCATATTGTGCCAAGGCTTGGAGGATGCGTTGACGTTCCGTTTCTTCCAGCGTCATTCCCTCTATGCCTTGGATGGTAGTTGGCTCGGCCGATTGGAGGTTTTGCGCCTTGAAATCCTCGACATCCAGTGTGTCCTTGCCCGAAACCAACAAGGTGCGTTCCACCAGGTTTTTCAGCTCACGGATGTTGCCGGGATAGGGCAGCCCTTTCAGATAGTCCATGGCTTCAGGAGTAAAGTCCACCTTCGGGAGGCCGTTTGCTTGGCATTGCAGGTTGGCAAAGTGGCGTACCAATAAAGGGATGTCCTCACGGCGTTCACGTAGCGCCGGAAGGTGTACGGTTATCAGGTTGATGCGATAGAACAAGTCTTCGCGGAAGGTATGTGCCTGTACCATTTTTTGGAGGTTGGCATTGGTGGCACTCACTACCCGGATATCGACCTTGCGGGGACGGCTGTCTCCCAATACCTCGAAGGTCTGTTCTTGCAACACCCGTAGCAGCTTCACTTGGCAACTCATGTCCAAATCTCCTATTTCGTCCAGGAAGATGGTTCCTTTGTCGGCCAGCTCAAAGCGTCCCACCCGGTCGGATGAAGCATCGGTAAAGGCGCCTTTCTTGTGTCCGAACATTTCACTCTCGAACAACGATTGCGAGATGCCTCCCAAATTCACCTTTACGAACGGTTTCTTGGCACGGGGGCTATTGCGGTGTACCGCTTCGGCTATCAGTTCCTTGCCTGTCCCGCTTTCTCCGGTAATCAGCACGGAAGCATTGGTACGACAGATGCGTTTGATGGTTGCCAATACGTCCATCAGCGCCTTGCTTTTCCCGATGATGGCACTTCGGTCGAAAGTGTCCCCGTTTTTGGATACTTCTTCTTCCTCCTCTTCCTTCTTCTTGCCATTCAGTTCGAGGGCTGTTTCGATGCGTAGCATCAAGGCGGCATTGTTCCAAGGCTTGGTGATGAAGTCGAAGGCTCCTGCCTGCATCCCTTTTACGGCCAGATCGATGCTTCCCCATGCGGTCATTAATATAACTGGGACTTCGGGACGGAATATCTTGACTTGTTTCAAAAGGGTGATGCCTTCGTCCCCGCTGGTGGTCAGTGAGAAGTTCATGTCCATCAGTATCAGCTCGGGTTCCACTGAGCGAACCACAGCCATTGCTTCCTTGGGTGAAGCCACGGCTTGTACATCATACTTGGCACGCTTCAGCATAAAGCTGAGAGAGGTACGGATGGAGCTGTCGTCGTCGATTATTAGTATCATAGTTGCAAAGGTAATGTTTTTCTTGGTTATTGTTTCACAATCTTCTCAAAATCCGCATCAATGTTCGTGTTCTTCTCGAAATCCCAAAGCGTGAGGCTTCGCAATTGATAATAGTAATACCAATAATAGAACAGTTCGTTGATGTGCTTTTGTCGGGCTTGGTCCTTGCTTACCTGTGCATCGTTCAGGTCGAGGGTGCTGATGCGGCCTATCATGAACGTCTCTACGTTGGTCTTGTAACGGCGTTGTGCTATTTGGTCAGCTTCATCAGCAATGTCCAGCTGGGCACGCTGGTTGTTGAACTGCTCTACCAGGATGAAAAGGTTCTGGTTGAAGTCCATGGTCTCTTTCTGCAAACGGCTTTGTATCACTTCCCGGTTGCTCTTGGCTACTTTCACTTGACCTCGGCGCTTGCCCCAGTCGAGCAACGGGATGCGGAAACCTACCTCTACTATCTGGTTGTCCTTCAGCGGGTCGTAGGCACCGCGGAAGTTTTGGTCGGTGCCGGTGAAGCCCACTTGAGCAAAAAGGCTGATTTGGCGGAGGTTTCCCTTGGCTTTGGCCACTTCATAGTCGGCTTCCAGTTGGCGACGACGGATGTTGTGGGCAAAGGAATTATTGGTTAGTGCCTTGTCCAAGGCATCCTGATAGTTGACCATCATCGATGGGAGAGTGTCCGGAAGGATAGGTTCCAGTTCTTCGTCTTCGCTCAAGGCCAGGAAAGAACGGAGTTGGAACATGTTGCTTTTCAAGGAACTTTCGTAATCGGTGAGGTTCGACTGGGCGTTCAGCACGTTCAGTTTCAGTTGCAGCACGTCGTTTTCGCTGATTTGTCCCATCTTTCGCTTGGCCTTCGCTACCTCGTACAGCTTCTCGGCATTCTCTAAGTTCTGTTTGGCAATGTTTACGTTTTCCTTGGCCAGCAGGAGGTTGAAGAAATAGTTGATGGTGGTCATCGTCACCTCTTCGGTTTCGCTCAGGAAGTTGGCCTTGGCTTCGGCATAGCGCACCGGCTCGATGCGTCGGTTCCACTTGAAGGTGTTCACTCCAAAGATGGGTTGGTTCAAGGTCAAGGCGATGGGCACGGACATATACCGTTCGTCCTTGAATCCGTCCAGCTGCTTCATGAAGTCGAGCGAGGTGTTCAGCGAAAGGGTACCTCCCGTGAGCCAGATGTTCTGGTCGATGGAGAGTTCGCCGGACATCTGCATGAAGTTGTTCCGCACGAAGGTATATGAACCGTCGCTTTGCTGATAGCTGTTGTAACTCTTGGAGTAGCTGGGGACGGTGGCCGAGAGGTTCACTTCCGGCAACAGGTTGGCCCGGAAGGTGCGGTATTCCCAATAAGCGGTTTTCAACTCGTTCAATGCCACGGCTGCGTTCACGCTCTGCACCCGAGCAAGGGTGATGGCTTCATCCAATGTGATGGGGCGGGTGCGGACAGCCGTTTCCGCCAGCAGATGGAGCCCCATTCCTAAAGCCACCATCAGTGTTATCATTCTTCTTGTTTTCATAATCGTACGTTTTTTATCATCTTACAGCAAAAACCGTGCCAGAATGGACATTCTTTGTAAATCAGGCATTTAGCAAAAACAGAGGTGTCCGATATCGGACACCTCTGTTCGGTTTTGACGTATAAAATGGACAATTTATTATTCATTATGCAAAGCCTCAGCCGGGTCAATCTTCATGGCCTTGCGGGCAGGGATGCCGATACCGATGGCAATCATCAGGGCTATTAACAGGAAGCTGATGCCGGCGCAAAACAGCAGACGATCCCATTCCAGGGTAGTGCCGTTACGCCAACTGTTCAGTTCGGCATGGGCGAGGTTGAAGTCGATGATGAGAGCTATCGGAGTGATGATGAGCAGTAATAACCATCCTTCACTGAGCAAGCGGGTAAACACCATTCCGTTAGTTGCTCCATGTGCCTTGTGCAGGGCGATTTCGCTCTTGCGTTGCTGAGTACGGAACCAGAATGTGCCGAGCAGGCCGAGGAAGATGTTCACCAACAGGAAGACCATAATGGTGATATTGTTTCGCATCGCATTGTAGTATCCTTGCTGGACATTCCGACGGATGTCCTTGAACGAACGGACTTCGCTGATAAAGATATTTCCTACCCGATATTGGCTTTCGCTGTCCGCCTTGAGCTTGCTGATGAAATCCACATCGTGTTCGGGGCGGACACGGACGCAGAGTTCCTGATCCTTGTCGAACCAATCGAGTTTGTACACTATGGAGCGCGCATTCTTTCCCGATTCGAAGTCGCCGTATCGCACTACTTTCAGCGATGCTCCCAAACGGACGGACGAGGTCGTATCTCTGTTCAGATGGAAACGTTTTCCTACGTAATTGGTCATTGGTAATGGACGGTTGTAAGTGCTGCTGAACAGATTGTCGGACACCAATATCTCGCCACGCTCCAGCATTTCGGCCAGTTGTTCGGGTGTTTCGCCATTGGCTCCTTGGTATTGGAATACACGCACGAAGTCGGGAGTGACTTGGCGACGGATGACCCAATCGTTGGCTACCAACGTATCACCTGCCAATTGTACCTGGATGGTACCGTTACTTCCATTGTATGGATGCGAGTTGGCTGATAGGCTGACGGCTTCTATGTCCGGACGGTGACGCAAGCGTTCGGCCAGTTCCAGGATGTCGGCAGTGCGTTTTTCAAAGTACCGCTCGGTAAAGTCGGGGCTGTTCGGAGTCAGTTCACCCATTTCTATCTTGTAACAATGCTCGGTGTTGAAACCACGGGGTTCAAGGTAGGTTGCCAACTTGACGTAGAGGTTATCGGTTATCCACCACATCACCACGCTGACCAACAGGAGTTCGATGGCTAGCCAAGTGTTTCCCCGCCATTCGTTCTTTATTTGTGTGAAAAGTTTCTTGTTCATTTTTATTATCGTTTAAGTTTGTTGTCATTCAGACGACCGAAGGGAGGAAGAATCTCGAGAACATAAAGTGGATGTTACCGAGATCCTTCGCTTCGCTCTGGATGACATTTACTAATGTAATTTTCCTCCCATAGCAGTCACAATGTTGATGCGTGAAGCCATCCAGGCCGGTAGTCCGGTACTGAGCAAGTTGAGAATGAAGCAGAATAGCAGTGCCCACCCGAAGGTAGAGGCATGGAGCAGCATGCTCAGGTCTGTCTGAGGTACTACATAGGTGGAACTGTATCCTACGGAGAACAACAGCTCGCTACCGAAATGGGCAAAGGCGACACTCATCAGAAAGCCCAAAAGCCCTGCCATCAAAGTCACCACCATGTTTTCCATCAATATTTGTCCCATGATTTCCATCCGTGTGCTTCCGAAAGCACGGCGCACACCGATTTCGCTTACACGCTGGCGGAGGCGGCTCTGTGTCATGCTGCTCAGGTTGATGGCCGGAACGATAAGCAATATCAGATAGGTAATCAGACGGCGACGGTTTTCGGGAGCTACATCAAATTCCATGTTGGCAGACTGGTTGATGGTTGACTTTTCCTGGTCGTAAGGACGGTTGCGATGAATGATGTGATAACCATTTTCTCCGATGAGTTGGTTATAGGCTTCCAGTCGGCGGAAGGATTCTTCGCGGATGGCATCGAAGTCGTCCCGGCTCTTGGCGAGAATCGTACAACTCATGTACCCCATGTGTCCATCGGTCCAATTGATCGCGCCTACTTGGGTAGAGGTGTAAGGAATCCATAACTGTGCGTATGCGGTACTGGCAAGGGTCGATACATCTTCTACCACACCTGCCACCCGATAAGGCGCATGGTTCAAGAGGAATTCGCGTCCACTCACTCCCTCGGCTGTACCGAAAAGGGTACGTGCCACGCTACGGGTAATGACCGCTACGGGCTGACCGGCATCGAAGGTGGCTTGGTCGTAAGGCTTTCCGTCGATGAACTGAAAATCGAATACCTTCCAGAACTGGGCATCTGTTTCCTGCTTGTCCACCGATGTACTTGGCTGACCGGGCAGACATACCGGCGTTGCCTCGGTGGAACACATATAGATGGTTACGGCTTCGGGAGTTTTCAGTGATGCATACAGTTCCTTGGCGGTCTGTACGCTCATCGGCCCGTTGCTTTGTCCGCCGTTTCCTTTCCAATTTTCGTTACTGATACTCATGTACTTTGCATGCAAGAACCTGTCCCGGTTGCTTTCCGGTGCAAACGGGGCAGTCTTTACTTGTTGCATCATCACCACGAGCATAATCAGGAAGATGGCGAGAGCCGTCCCGATGATGCTTACCGCACTGATGATGGGATGCTGGCGCAGTTGCGCCAAGGCTTGGGTAATGTATTGTTTAATCATTTTTCTTTATCCAGTTGATGTTTAAACTCAATCGCCTTCGCGTTTTCAAAAATCGCCTTCACGATTTTGAAATTCGCCTTCACGAATTGTCTTGCCAAATAGTTTCTCTGCCTGATTCTTCTTCAAGTTTTTGGAAAAGTTGTACAACTTTTAGCCGTAGAAACTATTTGGTTCACTATGCACAGGATGATGCAAAAGCGATTTAAGTGAGAAAATCGTTGTCATGGTTGTCAGTGATAGGTTAAGCATCTGTTAATCAGGTGTTTCCTATGACAACCAACCCGTTTTTCCGTTGTCATTGGTTGTCAGAAATACTTTGGTATGACAACCAATGACAAGCGTTTTCACCCTTGGTTGTCATAGGAACTTATTGATTATCAAGAAGATTGGTGTACTCTGACAACCATGACAACGAAATTCCAACCTTTTTGAAATTTATCCAATCTGTCGGCCATCGAAGAATCGTACGGTGCGAGCGGTTTGCTTGGCTTGTGCCTCGTTGTGCGTAACCATTACGATGGTGCGTCCGTCTTCCTTGTTCAGCTTGTGAAGGAGTTCCATCACTTCGGCACCCATCTTCGAGTCAAGGTTACCCGTCGGTTCGTCGGCAAGGATTATCTGCGGATTGCCCACGATGGCACGGGCAATGGCGACA
>JAFQBF010000090.1 GCA_017416735.1 Bacteroidaceae bacterium
GGAGCATTGTCGATAGAGTCAAAAGAGCGCATTTCAGAAAGACCCTTCTTTGCCAATACTGTAGTGATAGCAGCAGTCAAAGTTGTCTTACCGTGGTCAACGTGACCAATGGTACCAATGTTCACGTGATCTTTCGTACGTTCGAATTTTTCTTTAGCCATAGCTTTAAAATTTATTGTTTATTTGATTAATAATCAGCTTTTCGTATCAAGAGCTGTTAACGAGATTTGAACTCGTGACCTCTTCCTTACCAAGGAAGTGCTCTACCACTGAGCTATAACAGCAAAAAAAATGTGGGCAAAGATGGATTCGAACCACCGAAGGCGTAAGCCAGCAGATTTACAGTCTGCCCCATTTGGCCACTCTGGTATTTGCCCATTATTTCCTCAAAGAACTTTTCCTTTTCGAGCCTCTTGTCGGATTCGAACCAACGACCCCGAGATTACAAATCACGTGCTCTGGCCAACTGAGCTAAAGAGGCTTGTTCAACTTTACAGCCGCACTCTTATCGAGCTAAGCGGCTGCAAAGTTAGACATTTATTTTTAATCACAAAAACTTTTCGGCATTTTTTTATTTACCACGAAGTTTTTCCTTTGCTTTGGTCAATTGTTTGGACAGCGCATCCACGCAAACGTCCACGGATTCTTCAAATGTATCACTCACCTTTTCCGCAAAGAACTCGCCGTTCAACGCCAAGACCTTGATACCGGCCTCCTTATTCATTGCAGTTTCAGGCTTTACTACCTTTAATGACACCTCCACTTTCTTTATATCGTCGCAGAACTTCTCTAATTTGGCAACCTTCTTCTGGATAAACTCCTGAAGTTTTTCAGATGCATCAAAATGAATAGCTTGAATTCTTACTTCCATAAATACCTCCTTTTTTACGCTCGTGGATGAGCTTGTTCATAAACTTTTTTTAGTTCCTCAAAAGTTGCATGCGTATAGATTTCAGTCGTCGCCAAACTTTCATGCCCTAACAGTTCCTTAACGGCCCGCAGTTCCGCATTGTCGTTCAGCATAGCTGTTGCAAATGTATGCCTCAGCACATGTGGACTTCTTTTCTTCAGCGTCACAACCTTCGAGAGGTTCCGTTTCACTAATCCATATACCGACATCGGATACATCCGCTTTCCGTTTTTTAAAACGAAAAAAGCATCTGTCCCTTCCGGGAATGTTTCGTTTCTTACCTTAATATATATAAGCATATCTGCCAAGAGTTCGTCTCCGAACGGTATCAGCCTTTGCTTATTTCTCTTTCCCGTCACTTTTATCTGCCTCGCGGAGAAATCCACGTCCACATCATCAAGCCCTATCAATTCCGAGAGTCGCATACCCGTAGCATAAAACATCTCCAGAATCAGCCGGTCCCTACATCCTTCAAAGCCTTCGGCAAACGAAGTGCCGTCAAGCAAGCTATCCATATCTTTCTCTCTGACAAAAGACGGCAAAGGCTTTTTCTTTTTAGGCCCGACGACTTTCAACATCGGATTTACCTTCACCACTCCTTTTCTCAACAAGAAACGATAATAAGAGCGCAACGAACTTAGCTTCCGGTTTACCGAGGCAGCAGAATTACGATTGTCGCCCATCAGACGAACCATCCAATTCCGGAC
The DNA here is from genome assembly GCA_017416735.1 of Bacteroidaceae bacterium. GTDB lineage: Bacteria > Bacteroidota > Bacteroidia > Bacteroidales > Bacteroidaceae > Phocaeicola. The sequence continues at coordinate 1,618 of JAFQBF010000090.1, forward strand.
ATTGTCCGCGCTTGCCTTCGTAAGGTCCAACAACGCATCCGTTTCTTTCAGATACCTTTCAAAATCCTTCAAATCCGTTCCATAAGCGACAATCGTCTTTTCCGAGCGGTTCAATTCATATAAAAGGTATTCCAAAAAAGGCTTCACAGCCTCCGGGAAAGAATCTATCAACATAAAAAACGTTACACTATAGATTTATGCAACGAATATATGAAAAAGAATTCAAACTTTCAAGAAGTTTGCAAAAAAAATTATTCTTCTACTTGTTGGAGCTTCTGTACATAGACTGCACGTTCTCTTTTCAGTCTGTTCAATACAGACGGCTTGTCGAACTGCTGTCTTGCTCTCAATTCCTTTACAACACCTGTCTTTTCAAATTTTCTCTTAAACTTCTTCAAGGCCTTTTCAATGTTTTCGCCTTCTTTTACTGGTACTACAATCATTTTTTATGAATTAATTATGTTGTTATTAAAATTTCCGCAGTCAAATTGCGGCGCAAAATTACATATACTTTCGTTATTTACAAAACTTTCGTCTGTTTTTTATCGAAAATGAAAGAGAAATCGTATCTTTGTTCCTCACTTAACCGATTGATTATGGCAACAATATCAGAAATAAGAAACAGATTGGCCTCTCTCCGCCAAGAAATGGAGGCCCGACAACTGTCGGCATTCATCGTGCCGAGTACCGACCCGCACTCCGGAGAATATGTACCGGAACATTGGGAAACACGCAAATGGATAACCGGATTCACCGGCTCGGCCGGCACCGCCGTCATCACATTAAATGACGCCGGACTTTGGACAGACTCCCGTTACTTCATCCAAGCCGAAGAACAACTGGAAGGCACCGGCGTCCGTCTCTTCAAGGATCGCCTCCCCGAAACACCCACCATCGCCGAATGGTTGGGCAGCAGCCTGAACGAAGGAGACAAGGTAGGCATCGACGGATGGGTAAACTCCCACCAGGAAGCATCGGGATTAAAGAAAGACCTGAAAGCAAGAGGCCTGACACTCGAAACCATGACCGAAGATATCTTCGACACCCTTTGGGAAGGCCGCCCCACCCTGCCTCAAACCCCCGTCTTCATCCTCGGCGAAGAACGCACCGGAGCCTCTTGCACCGAAAAGCTCAATCGCATTCGGGAAGCCATCGCCAAGAACGGAGCCTCGGCCATCATCCTCTCCGCCCTCGACGAAATCGCCTGGACACTCAACCTCCGTGGCGACGACGTGCATTGCAACCCTGTTTTCATCAGCGATCTCCTCATCTCGAAAGAAGGCTATACCTTATATATATTAGAAGACAAGATTACCGATGAAGTCCGCACTTATCTGAAGGCTCATCAAGTGGAAACCAAAACGTACTCGCGATTGGCCGAAGATATCAAGGCGTTCAAGGAAAAACATCAAGGCGTTCTGCAAATATCACCGTTGGCCAACGAAGCCCTCTACGACTTGTCCTCCCGATATGCCGACACCATCATAGCACCCTCTCCCGTGGCTTTGATGAAGGCCGTAAAGAACGAAACCGAACAAGCCGGATTCCGCAAGGCAATGGAAAAAGACGGGGTTGCCCTCGTGAAGTTCCTCCGTTGGTTGGAAAAGGCCGTACCCGCCGGAGGTGAAACCGAATTGAGTGTGGACAAAAAGCTCTGCGAACTCCGTGCCGAACAAACCGACTTCCGAGGCATCAGCTTCGATACCATCGCCGGATACAAGGAACATGCCGCCATCGTCCATTACGAAGCTACTCCCGAAACGGACATCCCCTTGAAGGCCGAAGGCCTGCTCTTGTTAGATAGTGGTGCGCAATACTTGGATGGCACCACCGACATCACCCGCACTCTCCCCCTCGGCCCGCTCACCGAAGAGGAAAAGGCCGACTATACGCTGGTGTTGAAAGGCCATCTGCAACTTCAGAATGCCCACTTCCCTGCCGGGACTTGCGGCACCCAACTTGACGTACTCGCCCGAAGCGCCATGTGGAAATGCGGCATCAACTACCTGCACGGCACGGGACATGGTATCGGCCATTTCCTTTGTGTCCACGAAGGGCCTCATCAAATCCGTATGAACCACATGCCGACCCTCTTGGAAGCGGGTATGATCGTTACCGATGAACCTGGTATCTACAAGGCCGGTCGCCATGGCATCCGTATTGAAAACACGTTGCTCATCGTCCCTGCCCAAGAAACTGAATTCGGCAAGTTCTACAAGTTCGAGGCGCTCACCCTCTGTCCTATATCCAAGGAAGCCATCGCCATCCACCTCTTGAGTGATGAAGAATTGGTATGGCTCAACGAGTATCATCAGATGGTATACAACCGACTCTACCCACACCTCAACGAGGAAGAACAAACATGGTTAAAAGAAGCTACATCACCCCTTAAACGATAACGGCCATGGCACTCATCAAATCTGTAAGAGGATTTACTCCTCAAATCGGCGAAAACACATACCTGTCCGAAAACGCCACCATCGTGGGCGATGTCACCATCGGACGTGATTGCAGCATTTGGTTCAACGCCGTCCTTCGGGGCGACGTGAACCCCATCCGCATCGGCGACCGGGTAAATATTCAGGACGGAAGCGTCCTTCATACCCTCTATGAACGCTCGGTAGTAGAAATCGGCAACGATGTTTCAGTGGGGCATAACGTCACCATCCACGGAGCAGCCGTCAAGGATGGCGCCCTCATCGGTATGGGTTCCACTATTTTGGACTATGCCGTAGTGGGCGAAGGGGCCATCGTAGCCGCCGGAGCCTTGGTACTGAGTAATACGGTCATTGAGCCGGGCACACTCTGGGCAGGCGTCCCCGCCAAGTTCATCAAGAAAATCCCTATCGAGCAAAGCAAGGAGCTGAATCAGAAAATTGCCAACGGCTATCTGATGTATGCCTCCTGGTTTAAGGAGGAAAAAGAGTGAATGATGCAAAATATGCATCATTCACTCCTCATCCTCACAATTCCAAAACAACCATTGTTATACCTTTTGTTATATATGTAGAGAAAATCCCCATTATCGCAATCATTCTATTTGCGGAATATAAACAAATATCGTATATTTGTACGTTCTCTTCAATGAAAGAACAAAGTAAAAAACCTTTGTAGAATGAATACTGAATCAAACATATCCCAGCCACAAGTCATCGTATCGTTGACGTCCTTTCCTGCAGCCATACCTTATGCCGCCCAAGCAGTGCAGTCCATTCTGAACGGATCCGTCGTACCCGACAAGGTAGTGCTTTACCTCACCTTCGCCCAATTCGGCGAAAGCGGAATACCGCAAGACCTTCAGAAACTGGCAAGCGACCATCCACGATTCGAAATACGTGACTACCCCATCGACATCCGCTCCTACCGCAAACTGATACCGGCGTTGAAGGATTTCCCCGATGCAATCATCGTAACCATCGACGACGATGTAGCCTACCACAAGAATATGCTACGCGACTTGCTTCGCCTCCACAAGGAAATGCCGAATGCCGTATTGGCTCATCGCGCCAAGCGAATGAAACCGGATAAACCGTACCGCCAGTGGAGCAAATACAGATGGTATCACTTCTTGACCAAAAGAATCCATGCTGATTATAAAAACATTCAAACCGGTGTAGGTGGAGTATTGTATCCTCCCCACTCATTGAAGAAAGAAATGATTGACGTGAAGCTGTTCACCGAACTTGCCCCAACCACGGACGACATTTGGTTCTGGGCAGCAGGTGTAGCCAACGGTTATCCCGTCGTCCCTGTTCCATTCGGATACAACAAGCCAAAAGGATTGGGCAAACCCCGCAAGCTTTCACTGAAAACCGTGAATTTCAAGTCGGGCATCGACCGGAACTCAGCAGCGCTTCAGGCTATCCTTGACCACTACCCTGAAATCAAACGGAAGATCAACAATGAATAAGAACCATCACCAACAGAAGAAAGTCATCGTATCTTTGACATCCTTCCCTTCAGCCATACCATATGCCATACAGGCCATACGTTCTATCCTCGAAGGGTCACTGCTTCCCGACAAAGTAGTGCTTTATTTAGATACCCCTAAGTTCCCGGGAGGCGTACTGCCCCCCGAGCTTGAAAAACTGAAAGCAAACAATCCGATTCTTGACATCAGATTTGACGATGCCGAAATACGTTCGTATAAGAAACTAATCCCTGCCTTGAAAGATTTCCCCGACGACATTATCGTAACGATTGATGATGATATCTGTTATTACAAGGATATGCTTCGCGACTTGGTCCGTATACATCAGCAACACCCCGATGCAATCATCGCCCATCGGGTGAGACGCGCCAAATTAAACCGCCCCTACAAAGTATGGAGAAAATACAAGTGGTACGACTTCATCTTCAAGAAATTTCATTTCAGCCATTTAGCCATGCAGACGGGAGTGGGCGGAGTTTTGTATCCTCCCCACTCTTTGGACGAAAAGATGCTGCGCAGCGAATTGTTTATGGAAATCGCACCGACGGTAGATGACATTTGGTTTTGGCTGGCCGCCGTTTCGAAAGGAACTTATGTAATTCCCGTTCCGGGTTGGCATCCCAAAATTGTAGAAGTCGGTAAGCCGGTGGAAGTATCCTTGAAAACCGTAAATCTGGAACTGGGCAACGACCGCAACCGCAAAGCGCTTGAAAGGATTCTTGAAAAATACCCAAACATCAAAGAAAGGTTGGAAAACAGCAAGTAACCCCTAAAAGAAGGGAAGTGGATATAACACCCACTTCCCTTCTTTTATTCTACAATATCGTTCAAGTCATATTGTTCAAAATAGCTCATATCACGTAAAGTGGTCACACGTGCCCTTCCACGGGAACGCTTGCCCAAAAATTCTTCATAGGACTTTACGGCATAATGATTGATGCGTACTACATCTTGTTGGGGAACTCTGTCACGGAAGCCTTTTTTCAATGGATTTCCATGCGAATCGGCCGCCTTTCCGGAAATACGGGAAGCTTCGTGACACCCCGTCATCGTACATACCCGACGCGGATCGACAATACTCTTCACATGAGTATTAAGTTTATGCTCAGGATGAGAATGACGCTTGAATCTTTCCATTACACCTCCTGGCTCCCGAGTCTTTGCGCCTCCACTACCATAGCAAAGCCAATTGATTTCCACTACAGAGAATTTCTCCAGCGGGCGCAAGAAGCTTGGTATGTCCTTGTACTGCATCGGGACAATGAACTCATCCAAGTCGATGACGGCCAACCAGCGAGTTTCCAGACGATGTCGTTCGAAACAATCGTCGTAAGCAGCCAATTGTTTCTTCTGCCCCGGGAAATAGGTGTATTCCACCACACCTGACTCGATGAACGGCGCCAACACTTCCTTCGTGCAATCCGTACTCTCGTTGTCGTAAATATAGAATTTCTCGACTCCCTGCTTCTGATGCCATTCTATCCATTCCTTGAAATAGGGTCCTTCGTTCTTTGCAATGGCACAAACCGACAGATAATGCTTCGGAGCCGACTTGTCCTTCGCCATACGGTATTTCAGCTTGATGGCATTCCAAAGCCCATAACGCAAGATGCCACGCCATTTGTTTCTCGTCATCTTGTGAGGGATTACCCCCGCTATTATTTCCGCAAGTACCTTGTTCATAATTCAAAACTTGATTTTTCGGGCAAAATGGATTCAAAAGCATTCTTGATATTTTCCATCACCTGGGCGTAATTGCGGATATGCACGTTGTCGTTGAGACATATCAGCTTATAGGATTGCTCGTAGATGGCCTTTACCGCCTGTTTAGGTCTGACCATCAAAGGGAACATCTTGGTATCGCTATATGTATTGTACGGTTCAAAATTACCCTTGCAAATCTGCCATGTACGGAACAATTCCGGTGTATAGTCATTCAATGCACGGAACCTATTGACAGAAGTTTCGGTCAGTTCTTTCTCAGCAACAGCCCACACTTCTTCAAAAGTACTCTTCAAATACGGTTGTGCATTATGAGGTGTACGTAATGTGATAAATTTGCCGTATGGCTTCAACAAATAGTTCCAACGTGCCTTCGAGCCATAACTCTTGTGGAACCACTTGTCGTGGTCGCGGGCCATTACTTCTTTCTTGTTAAAATGGCGGTTGATAATCTTCAAGTTGTTCTTGATGCGCTTGTACCATTGTGACCATGAAGGGTTATACTGGAACACGGATATGTCGCACGGCAAGCCATTTTTGAAGAAACGTTCCTGACTTACTGAATTGATGATATAAAAATCGTCATTGAAATAGACAAAATGATCGGCCAATCCTGGGATTTTATGGATATACCGCTCGATAACTACCGAATTATAAGTAGGAAGGAACTCATTCGGGATGTAATCCTTATGATTGACCAAATTGATTTTCGGATTGTTCGCATCCAGCCAATCCGGTTTCTGTCCACTCGTTACAAAATGTATCTTACGTACCCAAGGCGCGAACTTTTCCACTCCCCGGAACCAATATTTCAAGAAACCATAATCGCGGAAACGGGCTTCAGACACTCCGTTCTTCGTATTCTCCTTCTTGCCGGAATACTTCGCAAATTCGGCCTGCCATTTCGGGTCGTCCATATCAACCCACGTGATTACAAAATCTATATCCATATCTTTCGGGATTATAAACATATTTTCATTTCGATTGTCTTATTCTCTTTTAGCGTATTTGAAACGATTGTGCGTCCAGAGGTACAGCTCCGGCTGACTGACAATCATCTTCTCCAGCACCTGGAAATACAGAGCAGTCAACTCAAAGTCGGGCAACTCTTTCGGGTTCTCATGCAAACGAACCAGCTCAGCTTCATAGAAACCCCGCTTGATGCGCTTCACGTTCAAGAACCATGCCTCGAAGTTATAATGCTTTATTACCTTTTCCGTTCCTGTCAGTACCGGTGCATCATGATTCAAAAATGACAAGAAATGACGTGCATCTTTCTTGCGAGGCGAATGGTCGGCTATAAAACCTACGATGCCCACCTTTCCGTTCTGCATCATATCAGTAATGAAACGCGCCGTTTTCCGCATCTCCACACTAATCGCACCCAAACGTTCACGATTATTCAACATCAGCCTATCCATATTCTCATTGCTCAGTTTATGATAGATTTGTACAGCCATCACATTCTTTTCCAAGCACAGAGGTATGGAGGGAACCCATTCCCAATTCCCATAATGACCCATATAGAGAGCAATGGATTTCCCTTTCCGGAAAACGGCATTAGCGGCTTCCACATTCGCAAACTTCATACGTCTGGTTATCTCTTCCGGCGAGATAGTCATCATCTTACAGCTTTCAAGCACCTGATCTGTAAAGAAGCGATAAAACCCCTTTTCGATTCGTTTGATTTCCTGCTCACTCTTTTCCGGGAAAGACTCAGTCAAGTTCCTTCGCACCACTTTCCTTCTATACCGTACGATATAATACAACGGATAGAACAAGCAGTCCGACAAAACATACAACACCCCGAAAGGAATATATGACAGGAGCTTCAAGAAGAAAGAGAGCAGATGGTACATCATAACGTCTGGATTGCTTTTTCAACACGTGCCAATGTCTCTTCCTTGCCCAACAGCTCAGTGATATCGAACATATGCGGGCCTTTGCATTCGCCCACTACGGCCAATCGGAACGCATTCATTACATTACCCATATGATATTGCTTTTCAGTAATCCAGCCAATCACGATTTCCTCGGCTGCCTTCGAACTGAAATCTTCAATGCCACGAAGCACCTCCATCAACTCCGTCATCAGCTGCGGAGTGTCTTCCTTCCAACGCTTCTTGACATCCTTTTCAGCATATGAAGACGGTGCTTGGAAAAAGAAACGGGATTGTTCCCACAACTCCTTCACGAAATTCACACGAGCCTTCACCAATGAAACTACGGTAGCCAAATAAGCATCACTATATGCAGATGCATCTACACCATTGGCCACCAATACCGGCTTGAAGAGTTCGGCCAATTCTGCATCTGGTTTGCTCAATATATATTCATGGTTGAACCAAGTTCCTTTTTTATAGTCAAACTTGGCACCCGCCTTGCTACAATGGCTCAAGTCGAACAATTGTACCAATTCATCCAGCGACATGATTTCCTGATTATTACCCGGATTCCATCCAAGCAAAGCCAAGAAGTTGATGACTGCTTCCGGCAAGTAACCGGCTTCACGATAACCGGAAGACACATCACCGGTCTTCGGGTCATGCCATTCCAACGGGAATACCGGGAAACCGAGACGATCACCGTCACGCTTGCTCAACTTGCCGTTACCGTCCGGCTTCAAGAGCAACGGAAGGTGTGCAAATTCCGGCATGGTGTCTGCCCAGCCGAAAGCACGATAAAGCAACACATGAAGCGGAGCCGAAGGCAACCATTCTTCCCCACGGATGACGTGCGACACTTCCATCAAATGGTCATCCACGATGTTGGCCAAGTGATAAGTAGGCAATTCGTCGGCACTCTTGTACAATACCTTATCGTCCAAAACCGAAGAATTCACAACCACCTCGCCACGGATGATGTCATGAACATGTACTTCTTCATTAGGTTCAATCAAGAAACGAACCACATATTGCTTTCCTTCGGCAATCAAAGCATCCACTTCCTCCTTCGGCAAGGCCAAAGAATTACGCATCCCCATACGGGTAGAGGCATCGTATTGGAAATTGGGCACTTCGCTACGCTTGGCATCCAATTCTTCCGGAGTATCGAAAGCAATGTAAGCCTTACCGGCATCCAACAATTGCTGCACATACTTCTTGTAGATGTCACGGCGTTCCGACTGGCGGTACGGACCATAGTTTCCTCCAAAGCTCACACCCTCGTCGAACTTGATGCCGAGCCACTTGAACGACTCGATGATATACTCTTCCGCTCCCGGCACAAAACGATTGGAGTCCGTATCTTCTATACGGAAAATCAAATCACCCCCATGCTGACGGGCAAACAAATAATTATACAAGGCAGTACGTACACCGCCAATATGTAAAGCTCCAGTAGGACTCGGAGCAAAACGAACTCTAACTTTTCTTTCTGACATTTGTTCTTTAATCTATAAATTACGTCACAAAATTACTCTTATTTCCCGATTTTTCGTAATTTACCCGCAAAATTAATCGTATTTCCCGATTTTTTCGTAATTTGCACGCCAAAATCAAGACCATGAACAATACAAATAACCACAAAGGATTCTCATACAAGGATTTGTTGTACAAATGCCTTATTTTTATCGTGACCGTATCCGTCATCACATACTTCATGCCAAAGGAGGGCAAGTTCAACTATGAGTTTGACATCAACACGCCCTGGAAGTATGGACTTCTCCAAGCTTCTTTTGACTTTCCCATCTACAAGAACGAGCTGCAAGTCCAAAAAGAACAGGATAGCCTGTTGGCATATTACCAACCTTATTTCACCGTGGACAAGAATGTTGAGAAAAACATCCTGGCCAAACTGAGAGAAGACTATAGCCATAAGCTGAAGTTTTTCCTCCCCAGCACGGATTATTACCGGCACATTGAGCGTACCTTGAAACATGTTTACGAGAAAGGAATCTTGTCGCATCACGATGCCCAACTTTTGGCCACAGACAGTATTCAAAGCGCTCTATTGGTAGAAAAAAACGTTGCCACGAGCCAAGATGTCAACCAGATGTTCACCGAGAAAGGCGCCTACGAGTATTTGTTGAATGCTGATACCCTGCATTATAGCAAACGGATTCTCCAATCGTGCAATTTGGGCAATTATTTAACTTCCAACATCTCTTACGACAAGCAAAGGTCTGAATCCGCCAAACAAGACTTGCTCTCCAACATATCTTGGGCAAGTGGTTTGGTGCTGAACGGACAGAAAATCATCGACCGGGGTGAAATCATCAACGAACATACTTACGACATCCTCTGCTCACTGAGGCAGGAATGGGAAAAGCGGAGTGAATCCGTCCAGGAAATCCGCCTCACCTTTATGGGACAGGCACTCATCGTGGGCATCCTCGTCCTCTGCTTTATGATTTACTTGGAGCTTTTCCGCAAGAACTATTTCGAACGCAAACGGAGCGTGCTTCTGCTCTTCGCCCTCATCGTGTTCTTCCCCGTGGTACTCTCCGTGATGGTGGAACAGAACCTGTCGAACGTCTATGTCGTGCCAATGGCGATGATACCTATTATTATAGGCATCTTCCTCGATTCGCGCACGGCATTTATGGCACACACCATCATCATCCTGATATGCTCCATCTTCCTTCGTCATCCGCACGAATTCATTATCCTGCAAATGGCAGCCGGGATGACGGCCATCTATAGCCTCCGCGAACTCTCGCAACGTTCGCAACTGCTCCGCACGGCACTCATCGTGGTTATCTGCTATGCGCTGCTCTACTTCGCTTTCGAACTGATTTTGGAAGACGACCTCACCAAGCTGAATACACGGATGTATATCTACTTCATCATCAACGGTATCTTGTTGCTATTTGCCTATCCGCTGCTGTTCATCCTCGAAAAGACGTTTGGCTTCACATCGAACGTGACATTAGTAGAGTTGTCGAACATCAACACCAAGCTCCTCCGCGAAATGTCCGAAGTGGCACCCGGCACCTTCCAGCACTCGCTCCAGATGGCGAACTTAGCTGCCGAAGCAGCCAACAAGATTGGCGCAAACAGCCAATTAGTCCGTACCGGTGCCCTGTACCACGACATTGGCAAGATGCAGAATCCGGCTTTCTTTACCGAAAACCAGCGAAGCATCAATCCGCACAAGAGCTTGAGCTATGAACAGAGTGCGCAGGTCATCATCAGCCACATCACCGACGGTATCAAGTTGGCGGAAAAGCACAATCTGCCCAAGGTTATCAAGGACTTCATCCGCACCCATCACGGTAAGGGCGTGGCGAAATATTTCTACATTTCTTACAAGAACGAACATCCGGACGAGGAAGTGGATATGTCTAAGTTCAGCTATCCCGGTCCGAATCCGTTCACCAAGGAACAGGCCATCCTGATGATGGCAGACTCGGTGGAAGCTGCGTCACGAAGTTTGCAGGAATATACAGAAGAAAGCATCAGTACGCTGATTGACAAGATTGTAGATGGTCAGGTGGCAGAAGGTTTCTTCAAGGAATGTCCGATTACGTTCAAGGACATTGCTATGGTGAAAGACTTGTTCAAGGAAAAGCTGAAGACGGTCTATCATACCCGTATCACTTATCCGGAATTGAAGAAATAACAAAGGAGCTTTAAAGCTCCTTTGTTATTTCTTCAATTCCGGATAAGTGATACGGGTATGATAGACCGTCTTCAGCTTTTCCTTGAACAAGTCTTTCACCATAGCAATGTCCTTGAACGTAATCGGACATTCCTTGAAGAAACCTTCTGCCACCTGACCATCTACAATCTTGTCAATCAGCGTACTGATGCTTTCTTCTGTATATTCCTGCAAACTTCGTGACGCAGCTTCCACCGAGTCTGCCATCATCAGGATGGCCTGTTCCTTGGTGAACGGATTCGGACCGGGATAGCTGAACTTAGACATATCCACTTCCTCGTCCGGATGTTCGTTCTTGTAAGAAATGTAGAAATATTTCGCCACGCCCTTACCGTGATGGGTGCGGATGAAGTCCTTGATAACCTTGGGCAGATTGTGCTTTTCCGCCAACTTGATACCGTCGGTGATGTGGCTGATGATGACCTGCGCACTCTGTTCATAGCTCAAGCTCTTGTGCGGATTGATGCTTCGCTGGTTTTCGGTAAAGAAAGCCGGATTCTGCATCTTGCCAATGTCGTGGTACAGGGCACCGGTACGGACTAATTGGCTGTTTGCGCCAATCTTGTTGGCTGCTTCGGCAGCTAAGTTCGCCATCTGGAGCGAGTGCTGGAAGGTGCCGGGTGCCACTTCGGACATTTCGCGGAGGAGCTTGGTGTTGATGTTCGACAACTCTACTAATGTCACGTTCGATGTGAAGCCAAACGTCTTTTCGAGGATGAACAGCAGCGGATAGGCAAATAGCAACAAGATACCGTTGATGATGAAGTAGATATACATCCGTGTATTCAGCTTGGTGAGGTCGTCTTCCAAAATCAGTTCGAAAGCGAAGTAGAGCAGCGCATAGCAGATAACCACGATGAGTGCCGTGCGGAGCAGTTGCGAACGTTGCGAGAGTTCGCGGAGGCTATAGATGGCCGTCATCCCGGCTGCCATTTGCAGGATAATGAATTCGTGCGGATGACGAAGGAAGATGGAGCATATCAGGATGATGATGGTGTGTGCCATAAATGCCGTGCGCGAATCGAGGAAGATGCCTATAATAATAGGTATCATCGCCATTGGCACGACATAGACGTTCGACAGGTTCTGTTCCACCATCACGGAGAGTACCACGGGGAAGAACACGATGAGGGCGAAGAGCAGAAGCACGCTCCGTTTGCGTTCGAAATAGTTCTTGCGGAAAAGCTCCAAGTAAATCATAAAGCAGAGGACGAGGATGCCCACGATGAGTGCCTGTCCCATAAAGGTGAGGCGGATTTCCTGGACGGATTCACTCCGCTTTTCCCATTCCTGCCTCAGTGAGCAGAGGATGTCGTAAGTATGTTCGTTGATGATTTCACCCCGGTCGATGATTTTCTGTCCGTTCAGCACCAAACCACTTGCCCAAGATATGTTGGAGAGCAAGTCTTGTTTGGCGGATTCAGACCTTTGCTTGTCGTAAGAGATGTTGGAAGTTAAATAATTGCCCAAATTGCACGATTGGAGAATCCGTTTGCTATAATGCAGGGTATCAGCATTCAACAAATACTCGTAGGCGCCTTTCTCGGTGAACATCTGGTTGACATCTTGGCTCGTGGCAACGTTTTTTTCTACCAATAGAGCGCTTTGAATACTGTCTGTGGCCAAAAGTTGGGCATCGTGATGCGACAAGATTCCTTTCTCGTAAACATGTTTCAAGGTACGCTCAATGTGCCGGTAATAATCCGTGCTGGGGAGGAAAAACTTCAGCTTATGGCTATAGTCTTCTCTCAGTTTGGCCAGGATGTTTTTCTCAACATTCTTGTCCACGGTGAAATAAGGTTGGTAATATGCCAACAGGCTATCCTGTTCTTTTTGGACTTGCAGCTCGTTCTTGTAGATGGGAAAGTCAAAAGAAGCTTGGAGAAGTCCATACTTCCAGGGCGTGTTGATGTCAAACTCATAGTTGAACTTGCCCTCCTTTGGCATGAAGTATGTGATGACGGATACGGTCACGATAAAAATAAGGCATTTGTACAACAAATCCTTGTATGAGAATCCTTTGTGGTTATTTGTATTGTTCATGGTCTTGATTTTGGCGTGCAAATTACGAAAAAATCGGGAAATACGATTAATTTTGCGGGTAAATTACGAAAAATCGGGAAATAAGAGTAATTTTGTGACGTAATTTATAGATTAAAGAACAAATGTCAGAAAGAAAAGTTAGAGTTCGTTTTGCTCCGAGTCCTACTGGAGCTTTACATATTGGCGGTGTACGTACTGCCTTGTATAATTATTTGTTTGCCCGTCAGCATGGGGGTGATTTGATTTTCCGTATAGAAGATACGGACTCCAATCGTTTTGTGCCGGGAGCGGAAGAGTATATCATCGAGTCGTTCAAGTGGCTCGGCATCAAGTTCGACGAGGGTGTGAGCTTTGGAGGAAACTATGGTCCGTACCGCCAGTCGGAACGCCGTGACATCTACAAGAAGTATGTGCAGCAATTGTTGGATGCCGGTAAGGCTTACATTGCTTTCGATACTCCGGAAGAATTGGATGCCAAGCGTAGCGAAGTGCCCAATTTCCAATACGATGCCTCTACCCGTATGGGGATGCGTAATTCTTTGGCCTTGCCGAAGGAGGAAGTGGATGCTTTGATTGCCGAAGGAAAGCAATATGTGGTTCGTTTCTTGATTGAACCTAATGAAGAAGTACATGTTCATGACATCATCCGTGGCGAGGTGGTTGTGAATTCTTCGGTTTTGGACGATAAGGTATTGTACAAGAGTGCCGACGAATTGCCTACTTATCACTTGGCCAACATCGTGGATGACCATTTGATGGAAGTGTCGCACGTCATCCGTGGGGAAGAATGGTTGCCTTCGGCTCCGCTTCATGTGTTGCTTTATCGTGCTTTCGGCTGGGCAGACACCATGCCGGAATTTGCACACCTTCCGTTGCTCTTGAAGCCGGACGGTAACGGCAAGTTGAGCAAGCGTGACGGTGATCGTCTCGGTTTCCCGGTATTCCCGTTGGAATGGCATGACCCGAAGACCGGTGATGTGTCTTCCGGTTATCGTGAAGCCGGTTACTTGCCGGAAGCAGTCATCAACTTCTTGGCTTTGCTTGGATGGAATCCGGGTAATAATCAGGAAATCATGTCGCTGGATGAATTGGTACAATTGTTCGACTTGAGCCATTGTAGCAAGGCGGGTGCCAAGTTTGACTATAAAAAAGGAACTTGGTTCAACCATGAATATATATTGAGCAAACCAGATGCAGAATTGGCCGAACTCTTCAAGCCGGTATTGGTGGCCAATGGTGTAGATGCATCTGCATATAGTGATGCTTATTTGGCTACCGTAGTTTCATTGGTGAAGGCTCGTGTGAATTTCGTGAAGGAGTTGTGGGAACAATCCCGTTTCTTTTTCCAAGCACCGTCTTCATATGCTGAAAAGGATGTCAAGAAGCGTTGGAAGGAAGACACTCCGCAGCTGATGACGGAGTTGATGGAGGTGCTTCGTGGCATTGAAGATTTCAGTTCGAAGGCAGCCGAGGAAATCGTGATTGGCTGGATTACTGAAAAGCAATATCATATGGGTAATGTAATGAATGCGTTCCGATTGGCCGTAGTGGGCGAATGCAAAGGCCCGCATATGTTCGATATCACTGAGCTGTTGGGCAAGGAAGAGACATTGGCACGTGTTGAAAAAGCAATCCAGACGTTATGATGTACCATCTGCTCTCTTTCTTCTTGAAGCTCCTGTCATATATTCCTTTCGGGGTGTTGTATGTTTTGTCGGACTGCTTGTTCTATCCGTTGTATTATATCGTACGGTATAGAAGGAAAGTGGTGCGAAGGAACTTGACTGAGTCTTTCCCGGAAAAGAGTGAGCAGGAAATCAAACGAATCGAAAAGGGGTTTTATCGCTTCTTTACAGATCAGGTGCTTGAAAGCTGTAAGATGATGACTATCTCGCCGGAAGAGATAACCAGACGTATGAAGTTTGCGAATGTGGAAGCCGCTAATGCCGTTTTCCGGAAAGGGAAATCCATTGCTCTCTATATGGGTCATTATGGGAATTGGGAATGGGTTCCCTCCATACCTCTGTGCTTGGAAAAGAATGTGATGGCTGTACAAATCTATCATAAACTGAGCAATGAGAATATGGATAGGCTGATGTTGAATAATCGTGAACGTTTGGGTGCGATTAGTGTGGAGATGCGGAAAACGGCGCGTTTCATTACTGATATGATGCAGAACGGAAAGGTGGGCATCGTAGGTTTTATAGCCGACCATTCGCCTCGCAAGAAAGATGCACGTCATTTCTTGTCATTTTTGAATCATGATGCACCGGTACTGACAGGAACGGAAAAGGTAATAAAGCATTATAACTTCGAGGCATGGTTCTTGAACGTGAAGCGCATCAAGCGGGGTTTCTATGAAGCTGAGCTGGTTCGTTTGCATGAGAACCCGAAAGAGTTGCCCGACTTTGAGTTGACTGCTCTGTATTTCCAGGTGCTGGAGAAGATGATTGTCAGTCAGCCGGAGCTGTACCTCTGGACGCACAATCGTTTCAAATACGCTAAAAGAGAATAAGACAATCGAAATGAAAATATGTTTATAATCCCGAAAGATATGGATATAGATTTTGTAATCACGTGGGTTGATATGGACGACCCGAAATGGCAGGCCGAATTTGCGAAGTATTCCGGCAAGAAGGAGAATACGAAGAACGGAGTGTCTGAAGCCCGTTTCCGCGATTATGGTTTCTTGAAATATTGGTTCCGGGGAGTGGAAAAGTTCGCGCCTTGGGTACGTAAGATACATTTTGTAACGAGTGGACAGAAACCGGATTGGCTGGATGCGAACAATCCGAAAATCAATTTGGTCAATCATAAGGATTACATCCCGAATGAGTTCCTTCCTACTTATAATTCGGTAGTTATCGAGCGGTATATCCATAAAATCCCAGGATTGGCCGATCATTTTGTCTATTTCAATGACGATTTTTATATCATCAATTCAGTAAGTCAGGAACGTTTCTTCAAAAATGGCTTGCCGTGCGACATATCCGTGTTCCAGTATAACCCTTCATGGTCACAATGGTACAAGCGCATCAAGAACAACTTGAAGATTATCAACCGCCATTTTAACAAGAAAGAAGTAATGGCCCGCGACCACGACAAGTGGTTCCACAAGAGTTATGGCTCGAAGGCACGTTGGAACTATTTGTTGAAGCCATACGGCAAATTTATCACATTACGTACACCTCATAATGCACAACCGTATTTGAAGAGTACTTTTGAAGAAGTGTGGGCTGTTGCTGAGAAAGAACTGACCGAAACTTCTGTCAATAGGTTCCGTGCATTGAATGACTATACACCGGAATTGTTCCGTACATGGCAGATTTGCAAGGGTAATTTTGAACCGTACAATACATATAGCGATACCAAGATGTTCCCTTTGATGGTCAGACCTAAACAGGCGGTAAAGGCCATCTACGAGCAATCCTATAAGCTGATATGTCTCAACGACAACGTGCATATCCGCAATTACGCCCAGGTGATGGAAAATATCAAGAATGCTTTTGAATCCATTTTGCCCGAAAAATCAAGTTTTGAATTATGAACAAGGTACTTGCGGAAATAATAGCGGGGGTAATCCCTCACAAGATGACGAGAAACAAATGGCGTGGCATCTTGCGTTATGGGCTTTGGAATGCCATCAAGCTGAAATACCGTATGGCGAAGGACAAGTCGGCTCCGAAGCATTATCTGTCGGTTTGTGCCATTGCAAAGAACGAAGGACCCTATTTCAAGGAATGGATAGAATGGCATCAGAAGCAGGGAGTCGAGAAATTCTATATTTACGACAACGAGAGTACGGATTGCACGAAGGAAGTGTTGGCGCCGTTCATCGAGTCAGGTGTGGTGGAATACACCTATTTCCCGGGGCAGAAGAAACAATTGGCTGCTTACGACGATTGTTTCGAACGACATCGTCTGGAAACTCGCTGGTTGGCCGTCATCGACTTGGATGAGTTCATTGTCCCGATGCAGTACAAGGACATACCAAGCTTCTTGCGCCCGCTGGAGAAATTCTCTGTAGTGGAAATCAATTGGCTTTGCTATGGTAGTGGAGGCGCAAAGACTCGGGAGCCAGGAGGTGTAATGGAAAGATTCAAGCGTCATTCTCATCCTGAGCATAAACTTAATACTCATGTGAAGAGTATTGTCGATCCGCGTCGGGTATGTACGATGACGGGGTGTCACGAAGCTTCCCGTATTTCCGGAAAGGCGGCCGATTCGCATGGAAATCCATTGAAAAAAGGCTTCCGTGACAGAGTTCCCCAACAAGATGTAGTACGCATCAATCATTATGCCGTAAAGTCCTATGAAGAATTTTTGGGCAAGCGTTCCCGTGGAAGGGCACGTGTGACCACTTTACGTGATATGAGCTATTTTGAACAATATGACTTGAACGATATTGTAGAATAAAAGAAGGGAAGTGGGTGTTATATCCACTTCCCTTCTTTTAGGGGTTACTTGCTGTTTTCCAACCTTTCTTTGATGTTTGGGTATTTTTCAAGAATCCTTTCAAGCGCTTTGCGGTTGCGGTCGTTGCCCAGTTCCAGATTTACGGTTTTCAAGGATACTTCCACCGGCTTACCGACTTCTACAATTTTGGGATGCCAACCCGGAACGGGAATTACATAAGTTCCTTTCGAAACGGCGGCCAGCCAAAACCAAATGTCATCTACCGTCGGTGCGATTTCCATAAACAATTCGCTGCGCAGCATCTTTTCGTCCAAAGAGTGGGGAGGATACAAAACTCCGCCCACTCCCGTCTGCATGGCTAAATGGCTGAAATGAAATTTCTTGAAGATGAAGTCGTACCACTTGTATTTTCTCCATACTTTGTAGGGGCGGTTTAATTTGGCGCGTCTCACCCGATGGGCGATGATTGCATCGGGGTGTTGCTGATGTATACGGACCAAGTCGCGAAGCATATCCTTGTAATAACAGATATCATCATCAATCGTTACGATAATGTCGTCGGGGAAATCTTTCAAGGCAGGGATTAGTTTCTTATACGAACGTATTTCGGCATCGTCAAATCTGATGTCAAGAATCGGATTGTTTGCTTTCAGTTTTTCAAGCTCGGGGGGCAGTACGCCTCCCGGGAACTTAGGGGTATCTAAATAAAGCACTACTTTGTCGGGAAGCAGTGACCCTTCGAGGATAGAACGTATGGCCTGTATGGCATATGGTATGGCTGAAGGGAAGGATGTCAAAGATACGATGACTTTCTTCTGTTGGTGATGGTTCTTATTCATTGTTGATCTTCCGTTTGATTTCAGGGTAGTGGTCAAGGATAGCCTGAAGCGCTGCTGAGTTCCGGTCGATGCCCGACTTGAAATTCACGGTTTTCAGTGAAAGCTTGCGGGGTTTGCCCAATCCTTTTGGCTTGTTGTATCCGAATGGAACAGGGACGACGGGATAACCGTTGGCTACACCTGCTGCCCAGAACCAAATGTCGTCCGTGGTTGGGGCAAGTTCGGTGAACAGCTTCACGTCAATCATTTCTTTCTTCAATGAGTGGGGAGGATACAATACTCCACCTACACCGGTTTGAATGTTTTTATAATCAGCATGGATTCTTTTGGTCAAGAAGTGATACCATCTGTATTTGCTCCACTGGCGGTACGGTTTATCCGGTTTCATTCGCTTGGCGCGATGAGCCAATACGGCATTCGGCATTTCCTTGTGGAGGCGAAGCAAGTCGCGTAGCATATTCTTGTGGTAGGCTACATCGTCGTCGATGGTTACGATGATTGCATCGGGGAAATCCTTCAACGCCGGTATCAGTTTGCGGTAGGAGCGGATGTCGATGGGGTAGTCACGTATTTCGAATCGTGGATGGTCGCTTGCCAGTTTCTGAAGGTCTTGCGGTATTCCGCTTTCGCCGAATTGGGCGAAGGTGAGGTAAAGCACTACCTTGTCGGGTACGACGGATCCGTTCAGAATGGACTGCACTGCTTGGGCGGCATAAGGTATGGCTGCAGGAAAGGACGTCAACGATACGATGACTTGTGGCTGGGATATGTTTGATTCAGTATTCATTCTACAAAGGTTTTTTACTTTGTTCTTTCATTGAAGAGAACGTACAAATATACGATATTTGTTTATATTCCGCAAATAGAATGATTGCGATAATGGGGATTTTCTCTACATATATAACAAAAGGTATAACAATGGTTGTTTTGGAATTGTGAGGATGAGGAGTGAATGATGCATATTTTGCATCATTCACTCTTTTTCCTCCTTAAACCAGGAGGCATACATCAGATAGCCGTTGGCAATTTTCTGATTCAGCTCCTTGCTTTGCTCGATAGGGATTTTCTTGATGAACTTGGCGGGGACGCCTGCCCAGAGTGTGCCCGGCTCAATGACCGTATTACTCAGTACCAAGGCTCCGGCGGCTACGATGGCCCCTTCGCCCACTACGGCATAGTCCAAAATAGTGGAACCCATACCGATGAGGGCGCCATCCTTGACGGCTGCTCCGTGGATGGTGACGTTATGCCCCACTGAAACATCGTTGCCGATTTCTACTACCGAGCGTTCATAGAGGGTATGAAGGACGCTTCCGTCCTGAATATTTACCCGGTCGCCGATGCGGATGGGGTTCACGTCGCCCCGAAGGACGGCGTTGAACCAAATGCTGCAATCACGTCCGATGGTGACATCGCCCACGATGGTGGCGTTTTCGGACAGGTATGTGTTTTCGCCGATTTGAGGAGTAAATCCTCTTACAGATTTGATGAGTGCCATGGCCGTTATCGTTTAAGGGGTGATGTAGCTTCTTTTAACCATGTTTGTTCTTCCTCGTTGAGGTGTGGGTAGAGTCGGTTGTATACCATCTGATGATACTCGTTGAGCCATACCAATTCTTCATCACTCAAGAGGTGGATGGCGATGGCTTCCTTGGATATAGGACAGAGGGTGAGCGCCTCGAACTTGTAGAACTTGCCGAATTCAGTTTCTTGGGCAGGGACGATGAGCAACGTGTTTTCAATACGGATGCCATGGCGACCGGCCTTGTAGATACCAGGTTCATCGGTAACGATCATACCCGCTTCCAAGAGGGTCGGCATGTGGTTCATACGGATTTGATGAGGCCCTTCGTGGACACAAAGGAAATGGCCGATACCATGTCCCGTGCCGTGCAGGTAGTTGATGCCGCATTTCCACATGGCGCTTCGGGCGAGTACGTCAAGTTGGGTGCCGCAAGTCCCGGCAGGGAAGTGGGCATTCTGAAGTTGCAGATGGCCTTTCAACACCAGCGTATAGTCGGCCTTTTCCTCTTCGGTGAGCGGGCCGAGGGGGAGAGTGCGGGTGATGTCGGTGGTGCCATCCAAGTATTGCGCACCACTATCTAACAAGAGCAGGCCTTCGGCCTTCAAGGGGATGTCCGTTTCGGGAGTAGCTTCGTAATGGACGATGGCGGCATGTTCCTTGTATCCGGCGATGGTATCGAAGCTGATGCCTCGGAAGTCGGTTTGTTCGGCACGGAGTTCGCAGAGCTTTTTGTCCACACTCAATTCGGTTTCACCTCCGGCGGGTACGGCCTTTTCCAACCAACGGAGGAACTTCACGAGGGCAACCCCGTCTTTTTCCATTGCCTTGCGGAATCCGGCTTGTTCGGTTTCGTTCTTTACGGCCTTCATCAAAGCCACGGGAGAGGGTGCTATGATGGTGTCGGCATATCGGGAGGACAAGTCGTAGAGGGCTTCGTTGGCCAACGGTGATATTTGCAGAACGCCTTGATGTTTTTCCTTGAACGCCTTGATATCTTCGGCCAATCGCGAGTACGTTTTGGTTTCCACTTGATGAGCCTTCAGATAAGTGCGGACTTCATCGGTAATCTTGTCTTCTAATATATATAAGGTATAGCCTTCTTTCGAGATGAGGAGATCGCTGATGAAAACAGGGTTGCAATGCACGTCGTCGCCACGGAGGTTGAGTGTCCAGGCGATTTCGTCGAGGGCGGAGAGGATGATGGCCGAGGCTCCGTTCTTGGCGATGGCTTCCCGAATGCGATTGAGCTTTTCGGTGCAAGAGGCTCCGGTGCGTTCTTCGCCGAGGATGAAGACGGGGGTTTGAGGCAGGGTGGGGCGGCCTTCCCAAAGGGTGTCGAAGATATCTTCGGTCATGGTTTCGAGTGTCAGGCCTCTTGCTTTCAGGTCTTTCTTTAATCCCGATGCTTCCTGGTGGGAGTTTACCCATCCGTCGATGCCTACCTTGTCTCCTTCGTTCAGGCTGCTGCCCAACCATTCGGCGATGGTGGGTGTTTCGGGGAGGCGATCCTTGAAGAGACGGACGCCGGTGCCTTCCAGTTGTTCTTCGGCTTGGATGAAGTAACGGGAGTCTGTCCAAAGTCCGGCGTCATTTAATGTGATGACGGCGGTGCCGGCCGAGCCGGTGAATCCGGTTATCCATTTGCGTGTTTCCCAATGTTCCGGTACATATTCTCCGGAGTGCGGGTCGGTACTCGGCACGATGAATGCCGACAGTTGTCGGGCCTCCATTTCTTGGCGGAGAGAGGCCAATCTGTTTCTTATTTCTGATATTGTTGCCATAATCAATCGGTTAAGTGAGGAACAAAGATACGATTTCTCTTTCATTTTCGATAAAAAACAGACGAAAGTTTTGTAAATAACGAAAGTATATGTAATTTTGCGCCGCAATTTGACTGCGGAAATTTTAATAACAACATAATTAATTCATAAAAAATGATTGTAGTACCAGTAAAAGAAGGCGAAAACATTGAAAAGGCCTTGAAG
>JAFQBF010000091.1 GCA_017416735.1 Bacteroidaceae bacterium
TTACCGAACCGGCGAGGGCGGCTCAAAAAATAGATTTTTCCTTCCGTAACCAAACGGTAGATAAGTGCAGTCTTATCCACATATACGTAATTTCCATTAATAATGCTCTCAAAATCCTGTATGCCGATAGGGTATTTCATAGCCGTTCTTGTTTAGGGGTTTCACGATTCATTCCGCAAACTTACGATAATTTTGTCAGAACAGCAACAGCCGTTCCAACAAACTTTGTTCGCGGACTTGGGTTTTTCTCTTTAAAGTTCAATAGCCAACCCGTCGTAAGCAAAATGCACATGGAGAGGCAGTTGCTTTTCTGCTTCTTCATGCAAGCCCATGTGATGGCTCATGTGTACAAAATAGGTTTCTTTCGGGTTCAGTCGCTTGACATTCTCCAACGCCTCATCAATGCTCTGATGAGTGCCATGCGGTTTGGGGCGCAAAGCATTCATGACCAATACATCCAAGCCTTGTAAGAGCCCGTATTCGCCATCTGGCATAGTCAGCATATCAGTCACCCATGCCATCCGGCCGATACGATACCCCAAAATGGGAAGCTTGCCATGCATGATACGAACGGGCATGATTTCCACTTTCGCTCCGTTGGAATTGCTTACATAAAACGGAATACCGGGATTGATTTCTTCCAATAGAATACGCGGCACACCGGGATACAACTGCTCGGCAAAGCAATAGGGTATGCGTTCACGAAGCCGTTGGGCCACAAAAGGTTCTGCATACACGGGCACATCACGGAACCGGCAAAACGGACGGAGGTCATCCAATCCGCCCACATGATCGTAGTGCTCGTGAGTGACCAGCACTGCATCGATGGGCTTGAAGTCGTTCAACCGTATCATTTGCTCGCGAAAATCAGGGCCGCAATCTATCAGGATGCGCACGCCATCTACTTCTACCAAGCCGGAGCAGCGCAAGCGCTTGTCTTTCGGGTCTGTGCTTGTACAAGTGGGACAAGTACATCCTATCTCAGGGACTCCCGTCGAAGTTCCGCTTCCCAAAATCGTTACTTTCATATTCCTTAGTTTATATAAAATTCACTTCCGGCGAGATGCTCACGCCAAACTTATCGGATACCGACTTCTGTATTTCTTCAGACAGGCGGATGACTTCTTTTCCCGTAGCTCCACCAAGGTTCACCAGCACCAAAGCCTGCTTATGATGAACGCCGGCACGCCCCATTTGTTTACCCTTCCATCCGCATTGGTCAATCATCCATGCGGCCGGTATCTTTACCCGTTGGGCATCCACTTCGTAGTGAGGCATCTGCGGGTATCGTGCCGACAGCGCCTCGAATTGGGCATATGGAATGATGGGATTCATAAAGAAGCTACCGGCATTGCCCTGCACTTTCGGATCGGGCAATTTGGCTTCGCGAATTTTTATTATGCCTTCGCGAACGTTCGATAACGTGAGCGCACATCCGCTTTTCTCCAATTCGGCACGCACATTGCCGTAATCGAGATGATACGACGGAGTTTTCCGCAAACGATAGGACACCTTGGTCACGATGTGCCGGCGTTTCAATGAAAGCTTGAAGACACTTTCCCGATAGGCATATCCGCACTCCTCGTTCCTGAATACACGTTCTTTTCCTGTAGCCACTTCGATGGTCTCAACTTCCACAATCAGGTCCTTGGCTTCCACGCCGTATGCACCTATGTTTTGAACGGCAGAAGCACCCACTTCGCCAGGAATGAGCGACAGGTTCTCGGCACCATACCATTCGTTCGACACGGCATAGGCCACAAAATCATCCCACACCTCGCCTGCACCGACACGGACAATGACCGCCTCGGCATCCTCGGCCACCACTTCGAATCCACGGATGCAGGAGTGGAGAACGATGCCCGGATAATCGCCCGTAAAGAGCAGGTTGCTTCCTGCACCGATGTGCAGCCAGCGGTCGCCTTCCAATGGATAATCCCGCAATATTTGTTTCAGTTCTTCCACCGAATCATATTCGATGAACAAGGATGCCTTGACATCCATACCGAAGGTATTGTGTGGTAAAAGTGAATAGTCTTTCGTTATCTTCATACCTCTATCAATTGCCTAAATCTTCAAAACGTGTGAGCTTCCATTCGCCATTCCTGCATCTGAAATAAAGCGTATTGCAGAAACCATTGCCGAATCCTCTCAACTCGATGATGCGTGTCCGAGATTTCCTGTCCAAGCGCTGACCGTAGTTGATGTTCGTCAGATGCTCCGTAGGCAACTTGGGCTGGAAAGTAAACCATTGGGCTTTCTGTATCGTGGTTTCCAGAATCTGGAAATCGTCATCCGGGTCGGGAGCCACAAAAGGCAAGGGGTCACTCACCCGTTCGGCCTGGAAGAGCGAATCATTGGCAAAACGCTCGTAAAATTCGTAGAAGTCTTCCTGTCCGTTCTCGTCCTTCGATATCGTAGCGTCGTCTATCGCCTCCAGTTTCCACCAGCCATACAGACGTTCGAAATAATATCGTTTCAGTCTCCGTTCCTTCAGATCAATCCATTCGATGCGTACACTGGTCGAAGCCGTGTCTTTCTCCAGTTCGGCATCCTCCAGTTCATCATAAAGCATCGTATAGAACTCCTGTTGGCTGAAGAGCGGGTCATGCTTCCATTCTTCTTTTTCGATGGAATCCTTCTTGCTGTCCATATAATAAGGTAAAGGGAAGATGACACGACGAAGCTGGAACCTCTCGCTCGTAGCAAAATTATACAAGAAGTCGGCAAAGCTTCTTTCGGCATAAGCCGACACCTCCGGCTCCTCCACGACCTCTTCCACCACCAATGTATCCGCCACGACCTCGACGGAGTCCGTCAGTTCCCCCTGCGATTCCTGCACGTCCGGATTCTTCTTTCCGACACCGCATGAAACCAGGCATCCCAGCATACAAATAGCAACAATCAGTTTCTTCATCGACTTGTTTCTTGAAAAATTCAACGCAAAAATATAAATATTCCGTTTAATTCGCTAACTTTGCCGCCAATAAAAAACAAACAAGGAACTATGTTAGCAAAAATAGAACAACTTCTACAGGAAATAGAAGGATTGCAAGCTTCCAATGCAGAAGAACTGGAAGTGTTGCGAATCAAATATTTGAGTAAAAAAGGAGCCATCAACGACCTGATGGCCGACTTCCGCAACGTGCCAGCCGAGCAGAAGAAGGAAGTAGGTATGAAAGTGAACGAACTGAAGAACAAGGCACAGGAAAAGATAGCAGCCTTGAAGGAAACTTTCGCCACACAGGACAACAGTGCCGCCGAAATGGACCTGACCCGTACGGCTTATCCTATCGGTTTGGGTACCCGCCATCCGCTGAACATCGTGAAGAACGAAATCATCGACATCTTCCACCGACTCGGCTTCAGCATTGCCGATGGTCCTGAAATTGAGGACGACTGGCACGTGTTCTCATCCATGAACTTTGCCGAAGACCATCCGGCCCGCGACATGCAGGACACTTTCTTCGTGGAAGCCAATGCAGAAGACGTGAAGAAGAACGTGATTCTCCGCACACATACCTCATCTGTACAGAGCCGCGTGATGGAACATACCCAGCCGCCAATCCGCATCATCTGTCCGGGTCGCGTATATCGTAACGAAGCCATCAGCTACCGTGCACACGCTTTCTTCCACCAAGTTGAAGCCTTGTATGTGGACAAGAACGTATCATTCACCGACTTGAAGCAAGTATTGCTGCTCTTTGCCAAGGAAATGTTTGGCGAACAGACTCAAATCCGCTTGCGTCCGTCATACTTCCCGTTCACTGAGCCAAGTGCAGAAATGGACATCAGCTGCAACATTTGCGGCGGTAAGGGTTGTCCTTTCTGTAAGGGAACAGGTTGGGTAGAAATCTTGGGTTGCGGTATGGTTGACCCGAACGTACTCGAACTGAACGGCATCGACAGCAAGGTATATTCAGGTTATGCACTCGGTATGGGTATCGAACGTATCACCAACTTGAAGTATCGTGTGAACGACTTGCGACTCTTCTCCGAAAACGACACCCGTTTCTTGAAGGAATTCGAAGCAGCAAACTGATAAATTCATCGATATAGTGTCATCCTGAGCATCGCGAAGGATCTGATAACATCCCCGTGTATGCATCCAGATTCTTCACTACGTTCAGAATGACACTATCTTTATATCTGGAAGTATGAAAGAAAGATTAGTCACCCCCAGTTATATCCTGATTATTGCAGCCAATTTTCTGCAATTCTTCGGTTTCTGGTTGCTGATACCTGTACTCCCCTTCTATCTGCAAGAAGTGTTCGGAGCCGACAAGACCAGCATCGGGGCTATTCTTTCCTGCTACACCATCGCTGCACTCTGCATGCGACCTTTCTCCGGCTATCTACTGGACACCTTTTCACGGAAGCCTCTCTATCTGCTGGCCTATTTCTTTTTTACAGCCATGTTCGGCGGATATATGTTGGCAGGTACATTGACTTTGTTCATCTTATGCCGAATCATTCACGGATTTGCATTCGGGATGGTAACGGTAAGCGGGAACACCATTGTCATCGACATTATGCCTTCATCACGTAGGGGCGAAGGGTTAGGCTATTATGGATTAGCCAACAATACCGCCATGTCCATCGGTCCTATGACCGGCCTTTTCTTGCACGATGCTTCTGCAGGTTACACGTTCATTTTCTGTTGTTCTTTGGGAGCTTGCCTCATCGGGCTCTTGTGCGCTTATCTGGTCAAGACACCTTACAAGGCACCCGTCAAGAAAGAACCTATTTCATTAGACCGTTTCATCTTGCTCAAAGGAATTCCTGCAGGCATCAGCCTACTGCTTCTGTCCATTCCATACGGTATGACCACCAACTACGTAGCCATGTATGCCAAGCAGATTAGCATTACCTCTTCTACAGGATTTTTCTTTACACTGATGGCCATCGGTATGGCAGTATCGCGGTTGTTCTCCGGAAAACTGGTCGATAAGGGGAAAATTACGCAAGTAATTCAGGCTGGCATGTATTTGGTTTGTCTCTGCTTCTTTGCGCTGAGTGCTTGCGGATGGTCAGCTTCATGGAGTATCGAGTGGACAACCTACCTGTTCTTTCTCATCTCCCTGTTATTGGGTATCGGATTCGGAACTATGTTTCCTGCCTACAACACATTGTTTGTGAACCTTGCCCCCAACAACCAACGGGGAACGGCCACAAGCACCTACCTCACCTCTTGGGATGTAGGCATTGGAATAGGAATGGTATTGGGAGGTTACATAGCCGAAGTTACCACTTTCCGAATGGCATATCTTTCAGGTGCTGTCCTGACTGTGATTTCTCTCCTTTATTTTTACAGAAAAGTATCGCCCCACTTCCTGCAGCATCGACTTCGTTAGTCCTTGTAGGTAAATACCCAAATATGCGAAACATGACCTTCGCCAAGGGTCAGCTGAACGGAAAGGACAAACGGGATGAACAAATCCTTGTGGTTTATAACAAACTCCGGTAAATATTCGCGAAAACGTTGCGGATCCCTGGCTACTGTTTCCATATCCACCGCCAATGTAAACGATGCATCGGTCGAGAGATTGGCCACACATTCATTGAACAAAGTCCGGTCCCCAGTCTCGGCAATGGACAATGCCTTTTCCACATAAGTCCCCGTAGAATCCTTATCGACCGAAACAATCAAAAAAGGTTCCTCTACTCCTTCCATCTCCTTAATCCGTTGTTCAACAGCCTCTACATTAGTCTCCTCATCGGGTGTGAGCATTTCGCCCGTCAAGTATAGCACATCACTGTTCAGATGAAATTCGTATTCACTCCAACATTTTTCTCTCTGCGCCAAAAAGGGCATCGATGCCGAGCGGGTATATAAAGTCATAAAATGACGGCTCTTTCTCTTCTTGTCCTGCATCCGGGAGAACAATTCATCATCGGCCAGCGAAGTATCATCCAAAGAAGCATCTATCACCTCTTCTATCAATCGTTTCTGATAGCTCAATGCCCAAAATCCTTTCCCCTCGTACGATGCCAAAAAATCCTCGTCGCCCAACGGATAGACACGAATCTTCTTCCCCCGATACTTCTCTTCCTTCGGCAAGAAATCGCTCGATGTAAACTCATTCAGCATATCCGCCAACAATTGCTTGTCATCAGCCTCCATCCTTAAATAGACTACCTGATTATTCGACAACGGAGAATCATGGAAACTGACAGCCAGATGCCCCATCTGATTACTCAATCCATGAGCATTCTCTCCTGCATATTCCTTCAAGCCACTGAGAATAAATTCAAACAATCCGGGAAATTGGAAGCGATTCAATTCATCGCGATAATTAGGTTCCGGATAATTGTCCATAAACGCATAGATATTGTCGCTATACAACACCCCCGTACAATCCGACGGCACTAAAGAGAAAAGGTTGACATCCCGATGACGGTCTGCCCTATCCAGCTGCATGAAGACATAGCAACCCAATGCCAGACAAAACAGCAAGACCGATGCTATCGTAGCTAATTTAGCAACCGTTTTCAATCTCATAGCGCAATAGTTTTATGTTTTTTTTGCAAATATAAAAACTTTTTCAAGAGTTCCAAAGAATTCACCTCTGTTTTTTCAACGTTTTACAATCCTTTGAAACGCTTATTTACATTCAATAACAAGCATATACATCATTTGTTCACTCCATATCCACTTCCCCGATGTATCAGAACAAGCCCCGACGGTATCCAAACGACAAAAAAAACAAGCCTTTTCGCCATTTCATTTTTTAGTTTACAACAAAAACACTATCTTTATCCACAAATCAAATTTAATCCTATGAAAGTAAAGAAATACATTCAAGAAAACGAGGCGCGGTTCATAGACGAACTGTTCAGCCTTATCCGCATCCCGAGCATCAGTGCGAAACCGCAGCATAAAGACGATATGTTAGCCTGTGCCGAACGCTGGAAGGAACTCCTCCTGGAAGCCGGTGCCGACAAGGCCGAAGTGATGCCATCGGCAGGAAACCCGCTCGTATATGCCGAAAAGCACGTGAGCGACGACGCACCCACCGTACTTATCTACGCTCACTACGATGTGATGCCCGCCGAGCCGTTGGAACTCTGGAAAAGCGAACCATTTGAACCCGAAATCCGCGACGGACGCATCTGGGCACGTGGTGCCGACGACGACAAGGGTCAAGGCATGATTCAGGCCAAGGCTTTCGAATACGTGGTGAAGAAGGGACTCTTGACACACAACGTGAAATTCATTTTCGAAGGCGAGGAAGAAATCGGTTCGCCAAGCCTCAACGCCTTCATCAAGGAACATAAGGAACTCTTGAAGGCCGACGTGATTTTGGTTTCCGACACCTCGATGCTCGGTGCCGAACTGCCGTCATTGACCACCGGTCTCCGTGGCTTGGCTTATTGGGAAATCGAAGTCACCGGTCCGAACCGCGACTTGCACTCAGGTCACTTCGGCGGTGCCGTGGCTAATCCTATCAATACACTTTGCGATTTGATTTCAAAGGTTGTCGATGAAGACGGACGCATCACCATCCCGCACTTCTACGACAAGGTGGAAGAAGTGCCGGCTGCCGAACGCGAAATGATTGCCCAGATTCCGTTCGACGAACAGAAGTACATGGATGCCATCGGCGTGAAGCAGTTGAAGGGCGAAAAGGGCTACTCTACGCTGGAACGCAACAGCTGCCGTCCGTCGTTCGACGTATGCGGCATCTGGGGCGGCTACACGGGCGAAGGTTCGAAGACCGTGCTCCCGTCGAAGGCATACGCCAAGGTATCGTGCCGCCTGGTTCCTCACCAAGACCACGAAACCATCTCGCAACTGTTCATCGACTACATCAACAGCATCGCTCCCGAGTATGTGCAGGTGAAGGTCACTCCGATGCACGGCGGCGAAGGCTACGTCTGCCCGATTACGCTCCCGGCTTACCAAGCCGCCGAAAAGGGCTTCACCAAGGCATTCGGCAAGAAGCCGTTGGCCGTTCGTCGTGGCGGAAGTATTCCTATCATCAGCGACTTCGAACGCATCCTCGGCATCAAGACCGTACTGATGGGCTTCGGCCTGGAAGCGGATGCCATCCACTCGCCCAACGAAAGCTTCTCGCTCGATATGTTCCGCAAGGGCATCGAGGCGGTAGTGGAATTCCACTTGAATTACGGCAAGTAATAATCTACAAGTTTTATGTAAACAACGATTATTACTGAACAAACAACCAATCGGCAGTCAACGAAAAAGCTTCATTGGCTGCCGATATAGATTATTCCATCCAACAAGTTTTTTCAAAAAGAAACTATTCCAACAAAAGTCAACCGATATCTTTTACATATTACATGAAAAAGAAAACACTTCTCCCTTACAAACAAGCGTTGCTCTACGGAACAGCCGTTTCTCTCCTGCTTTTCGGATGTGGGACAAAAGGGAACGCACCAGAGTCATTCGAACGCTCTGAATATTATACCCGAGGAATCGGCCAGTATCCAGGCTCTCCGGCCGAAGACTTCTCGCCCAATCTGAAACCCGATTACGACAACTACCGGAACATCGCGAAGTTGCGTACAGCTTATCACTCGTCCAGTTACGATTACAACCTTACAGCACAACTCGCAACCGACGGAATCATCACCAGCCAAGAGCCGCAATACATCACGATGAGTACTCCCGAAGGGAAAATTGCCAAGCGAGAAAGCGAATGGAGCTTGGACAATGGCCCGTTTTCCCGAAACACCATTTTGGGAGAGAATACTTACGTTCTGTTCTCATTGGCCAACTGGAGTGCCCAAGCAGATGAAATCCGATTATCCGGAAATGTAGTCTTTAACAATGACCAAGCCAAAGAAGGTTATGAAATCATTTGCCAGGGTTCGAACAACGGAACTGAATGGACAGAATTGGGCAAAATAAGCGGCAAGGAGTTACCGGGCAAGCCCATCCGTTTCCGCATGCATTCAGACCCGAACAAGGTGACAAAGCAAGCGGTATCGTCTGTCAGAATGCTCAAAGAAACCATCCCTTTCCATACCACAGGAGCCTATGCACAATACAGAGTCGTACTAAAGATGAAAGGTGCCATCAACTGGGGCTTCACCGCTATTGACTTTTTCCATCAAGGCGAACAAGTCAACCTTCTGCCTTCCCAATTCTTCAGCAGCACCTGGATGAGCGCCGGCAACGAAGAAGAATGGATTTATGTAGATTTGGGAAGCCGCTCGGAATTCGACCGAATCAAGTTACACTGGATTCAGAAAGCCAGCCAAGGAAAGATTCAGACTTCCGACGATGCCCAAAACTGGAAAGACCTGGCCAACTTACCGGGTGGCGATGCTGCCACCGACGAGATAGCCTGCAACGGCAAAGCCCGCTATGTACGTGTGCTGATGCAGCAACCCGCCAACGGCCAACACTATATGCTGAGCGAAATCGAAGTGATGGGTAAAGGTGGATTGGTGGCCCAGCCGCTCCCGCAACCCCAATCCGAAGGAAAGACTTATCCGCTATCGGGAGGCAACTGGATGCTGCAACGTGCTTCAGCGGTTTCTGCCAATGGCGAAAGCATTTCCAAGCCCGATTTCAGCACCAGCGACTGGGTTATAGCGACCGTACCGGGCACTGTCCTGACCAGCTACAAGAATATCGGTGCCGTGCCTAATCCGAACTACGCCGACAACATCTTCCAGATATCCGAATCGTTCTTCAATTCCAACTTCTGGTATCGAAATGAATTCGAAGTACCCGAAGGCTTCAAGCAAGAACGCCTGTTCCTGAACTTTGACGGTATCAACTGGAAAGCCAACATCTACCTGAACGGAACCAAGCTTGGCCTGATGGAAGGTGCCTTTGTGCGTGGTATGTACGATATAACCAAGCATATCGTTGCCGGCAAGAACGTGCTGGCCATAGAAATTGTCAAGAACGCACACATCGGTGCCGTGAAGGAAAAGTACGAAAAGAACACCGACTTCAACGGGGGTATCCTGGGTGCCGACAATCCTACATTCCACGCCTCCATCGGTTGGGATTGGATTTCAACCATCCGCGGACGCAACATCGGTATCTACGATGATGTCTATTTGACCACCTCCGGCAAGGTCACCATTCAAGACCCGTTCGTGCAAACCTCCTTGGCCTTGCCCGATACCACCGCAACCTTGACTCCCGAAATCATCGTCAAGAACCATGAAGGCCAACCGGTAAAAGGTATATTGAGCGGCCAGGTGGGAGACATCCGTTTCGAGCAACCGGTAGAGCTGGC
This sequence comes from Bacteroidaceae bacterium, assembly GCA_017416735.1. Taxonomy (GTDB): domain Bacteria; phylum Bacteroidota; class Bacteroidia; order Bacteroidales; family Bacteroidaceae; genus Phocaeicola. The sequence goes on from JAFQBF010000091.1 coordinate 10,224, forward strand.
AGCTAACGAAGAAAAAGCCGTATCCTTCTGTCCGGACAAGTTTACCCAGCTGAAGGACCAGACCTTGAACCTGTGGTGGCCGAAAGGCTACGGCTCACCTTATCTGTACGAGGCCAACTTTACCTTCAGCATCGACGGACAAGTGTCCGATACCGAAGACTTCCAGGTAGGTATCCGTCAGATGGACTTCAATGAAGACAACGGCATCTTGAGTCTCTTTGTGAACGGACGCCGCTTCATCGGCCGTGGAGGTAACTGGGGCTTCGGCGAAAACAACCTCAACTACCGCGGACGTGAATACGACATCGCCGTGGCCCATCACGCCAACATGAACTTCACCATGATGCGTAACTGGGTAGGCCAGATAGGCGATGGAGAGCTATACGAAGCCTGCGACCGACACGGCATCATGGTATGGCAAGACTTCTGGTTGGCCAATCCGGCCGACGGTCCGGATCCTTATTATCCCGATATGTTCATCACCAACGCCGAGGACTATGTGAAGCGTATCCGTAGCCATGCTTCCATCGGTATCTATTGCGGCCGTAACGAAGGCTTCCCGCCTAAGTACATCGACGATGCCCTCCGCCGCATTGTGAAGGCCGAACATCCGGGCATCCACTATATCTCCAGCTCGGCCGATGAAGTGGTGAGCGGCCATGGCCCTTACCGTGCCCTTCCGGTAAAGGAATACTTCACCCTGAAGAACGGAAGCGACAAGTTCCATAGCGAACGGGGTATGCCGAACGTTATGAACTACGAAAGCTTGGCCCGCACCCTCAAGCCGGAAGACCTCTGGCCACAAAGCGGCAAGTGGGGTCAGCACGACTATACCATGGAAGGCGCCCAAGGCGGTGCTTCCTTCAACGCCATCATCGAGAAAGGCTTCGGCCAACCGCAAAGTGCCAAAGAATTCACCGACCTGGCCCAGTGGGTAAACTACAGCGGCTATCGGGGCATGTTCGAATCGCGTAGCCTCCACCGCAAGGGCTTGTTGCTGTGGATGACACACCCGGCATGGCCGTCGATGGTATGGCAAACTTACGACTATTATTTCGAACCGACCGCCGCTTACTTCGGTTGCATGAAGGCCAACGAACCGCTTCACATCCAGTGGAACCCGGCTACCGACGAGGTGGAAGTGGTGAACTACAGCGCAGGTGCTCATCCTTCGCTCATCGCCAAGGCACAAGTCATCAACATGGACGGCTCCGTAGTATGGGAAAAGGAAGTCACCTTGAGCAGTAACGAAGACACCACCGAAAAGTGTATCAAGCTGGAATTCCCAAGTCAGGTTTCATCGGCCCACTTCGTCAAGCTCTACCTGACCGAAAACGGCAAGGTGGTATCCGACAATTTCTACATCCGTGGCACCGAGGACGGCAATTACCAGGCCATCAAGCAGATGCCGAAGGTTAGCCTGCAACAGGAAGTGAACACGCAGAAGGTGAACGATGCATTCTGGAGCGGAAGCATCACACTCAAGAACACCAGCCAGACTCCTGCCTTGATGATTCGCATCAATATAGTAGGGGCAGAAGACGGCGACCAGATACTGCCGATGTTCTATAGCGACAACTACTTCTCGTTGCTTCCGGGCGAAGAAAAGACCATCACCTTCCATTGGAAGGATGAAGACACCCGAGGCAATGCCCCAAAGGTCGTGGCAAGCGGTTACAATGTAAAATAATCCGATTGTAACAAACAAGGAATGAGGATTGAATCAAAATAGAGATCCTTCCTCTATCAATGTGTCATTCTGAGCGAAGCTCAGGATGACACAATTTTTATTTAGTTACTCACCAATCGCGGTACTCGTTCCACATCAGCAGGCCTTCCATCGCCTCGGCATCAAATTCCTCGTCCACAGAGGCTGTGCATGCCAGCGAGCGCTTGCTTTCTGGCAGTTTTTGTATGTGCGCGAGGTTCTCATTGACAAACTTGTCATTTCATCAGACAACGATAATAAAAACAATTATTTTTACGTCCTTACCGACGGTCCTGTTCATATAATACACCGCCAAACGTATCCCTATTTTCTCCATCATTTCACTTGCGAAAAAGTTGAATTTATCAGATTTAATCGCTACATTTGCGGATACATATAGAACCTAAAAATCCAATCGTCATGAAAAAAGTTGCTTTAGCCCTATGTGCACTATTGGCCAGCTCGGTCATCTATTACGGCTGCACACCTTCCGGTCAAGAACCGGCCATCGAATCATTCCGCCTCGTTGCATGGGACAATGCCAATGACGGGCAAATAGACCAGGAATCCGGCATTGTCCACGTCCGCCACATCAGTTCCGGCGAACAGGTGATGAACGTCGATTACACCTTGTCCGACGGCTCAGAAATCACCCCTGACCCACAGACCTTGATCAGGAACTGGCCGGAGAAAATCAATTTCACCGTCAAGAATGGAAACAAGTCCAAAGAATATACCGTCATTCTATCCGATTATGTGAAGCCGGAAGACGAGCAGCAAGGCCCCGAATGGAAAATCACATGGAACGATGAGTTCAATGCATCTACCATTGACACGATCGTGTGGAGCAAGACCCCGAGAACCCAGTCGCATTGGGCAAGAAAGATGACCGATGCCGAAGACCTTTATGAGCTGAAGGACGGAAAGCTGTTCCTGTACGGAAAGAAGAATCTGAACCACCCGGAAGACACCATCGACCATCTGACCGGCGGCATTTGGGGACGCGACAAGAAGTGTTTTACTTTAGGCAGAATGGATGTGCGTGCCAAGTTGACTCCAGGAAAGGGCTTCTGGCCTGCCATCTGGCTTTTACCGCAAGGCAACAACAAGCCTTATAGTGAAGGAGGCGAACTGGATGTAATGGAGCGTCTGAATTTCGACAACTTCGCTTATCAAACCATGCATACTCGCTATACCAACTTGGTGAACCGTGCGAATCCGAAAAACTTCACAACCCATCCAATCCTTGTGGACGACTACAACACATATTCGGTTATCGTAAGCACAGAGAAGGTTCAATATCTGATTAACAATGAGGTAACTCACGAATATCCGAACTTGGGTCTCGAATATCAGTTCCCGTTTACATCGAATGCATACTATGTGGTCTTGAGTGCCCAATTGGGAGGTGACTGGGTAGGTGAAATCGACCTCAAGGGAGAAACCGTCTATATGAGCATTGACTGGGTTCGGATTTACTACAAGAAATAAGACAGTGACGATTCCGTGACAGTATATTTGTCATCCAGAGTTTCGCTCTGGATGACAAAAAATGATACATATCCCCGTCACTTCAAGGCCTTGCGGCGGATGTCGATAAGAGGACAGGGCGTATCCTTGGCTACCTCCTCACCGTTCAGCTTGAAGGAGCGGATGCCTTTCGGCTCACCCTTTTTCCATTTGATGCGCGAGGAGAACTTGACTTCATCCACCGAACGGTCTCCCCATTCCAGGGTGATGGTTTCGTTCTCGTATGTATCCGAGCCATCCAGTTGCCCAAAGACCAAGGCATATCGTCCGTCCTTCAGCTGGGTGGTATAGATGCCACGCAGAATAGCCAGAAAGAAACGACTCTGAGGCGGCAACACATCCTTCTCGTAAGTCTTTCCCCGATAGGTAGCCTTGACGGGCAAATCGGCGTATGTACCCGGTGTGGTAGGGTCAAGCAGGTCCTCGCCATCCGCACCGGTCAGCGTGAAATGAATTTCGATTGGGGCAAAGTCATAAATCATGTCACCATTGCCGTTTTCGCAGGCCGAAAAGCCCAAGAACATCGCCACAAGGGCTGTCAATAACCATAGCTTCTTCATGTTGCTTCTGTTTTTCAATGAATACTTTTTATCTATAAAATGCAACAACAGCCGAAATATTGCATCAACTGATAGATATTTTTTCGCAAACATAGCGATATTTTTTGAAAATTCGCTGTGCTTCAGGTTCTTTAACAAGCATAAGGTCAAAACGCTTGTGTCATCAACGTCATCAGTTTTCAGTTAAAATACACGCTATGACTTGATGCAAAAAGAAAATTTTATTATTATATTATTAAATTATAATATAATAATAAAAATTTATTACCTATATTTCCAAGACAAGCAACTGCACTCAAAACAAACTGAAAACTGATGACGTTGATGACACTGAAGGCTGCGTGTGATGACACGCGAAGGCGAACCGCAGGATGCGCGAAGGCGAATAAAAAATTTGCCTTCGCCCGTGACAACAAATGCCAAAACACTTGACAACCGCTATACAGATGTAGTATCTTTGCGGTGTAAAGTTAAAGTTCACCACAGAGTATAAAAAGTTTCACAGAGTTCTTAAACTTTTTCTCCCTTTTCCATTTGATGTCATCCTTCGTCAATTCGCTCTTCTGGATGACAAAAAACGAGGGAGGATGACAAGACGGGCATGAAAAAGAGGATGCACTTCGATTGAAGCCGCACCCTCTACTTTTTTGCGCTAACAGTTACTTTGCCGACATCTTCTGGATTTCCACCCCAATGACATAAAAATGCGGTGTGTTTTCTATATAATCAGACTCCATGGTCGAACTGATTTCCTGGGCTCCACAGAAACGGAGGAAACCGTATTTTTCATCCACCCAAAACGAGGCGAAGAAGACCAACGGGATAAACTTCCCTTCCTCGAACTTGTCGAGAATAAAAGGACGGCTTTCGTAACAATAATCCACTTTATCGCTCTTAGGGAACTTCAGACCTTTCAAATTCAGCATACGGGCACTTTCGCCCATACCGTCCACTCCCATGTGTACCACCTTCGTCGAATCGGTGTTGCCGGGGCGGAAGCTTACATACAACTTGGTACCTAATCGATAAATCCCCTTTTCCACATCAACAGCGGTTCCCTTGGCAAGGATTCTCTGCTGTGATTCTTCGGAAAATTCGTGAATCATGGAACGGTTGGACACCTTGAATTTGCCTACCTCCTTCCCCTTGATACTGTCGGTATATTCCTTTACCTTAAAAGTCAAGAGATAGCTTTCGTCCGCAAACTCCGAGATGTCGAACGAATAGACTTGATAACCGGATGCCTGAAGCAAGGGCAGATAATCTTCCATTGTGGCCTCCTGCTGCTTTAGCGATTGTGCAGAAACCGACATCACCATCCATAGAGACAAGATGCCGAATAGACAAACAGACTTTTTCATGCGCATCATTTTATGGGTTTACTTTTTTCTTTGTAATCAAGATGGCACCTTCCTTGGCCTTGTCACCAAACCGGGCTTTGGCTTCGGAACCCCTCAGCACTTCTATACGTTCAATTTCGTCCGGCGAAATCTTGCTCAACAAGGGGATACCAAACCCCAATTCCTCGCCATCCACGACAACCCAAGGTTCCTTTCCCGTTTTCGTGCGAAATTTCATCGCGTCAATGCTTTGGTAGGCTACATTTTTGCTGATGTCTTGAGGGAATTTCAAGACAATCTCCACGGCATTGCCATCGTTCTTCTTGAAAAAGTTCTCTACCGCCTGGGCTTCTTCATCGGAAGCAGCCTTCTTCTTATCCAAACGGAACGAAATCGGCAGATTATAGCTTACGGGCACTGCCTTTCCACGCTGCTTGCCCGGAGTCCATTTTGGCATGATGCCTACCAGACGAAGGGCTTCGGCATCCAGCTCCGGATTGACACTACGCACCACCTTCGGGTTGCGGACAGAGCCATCCTTGCCCACCACGAACTGCACCATCACACTGCCTTCTATCTGGGCTTTCTGAGCCGATACGGGGTACGTGATGTTTTTACCCAAGAACTTCATAAGCTCCTGCTTACCGCCCGGGAATTGAGGCATATCTTCCACAATGGTGAAGATGAGCTCTTCTTGCGGGGCTTCCTCTGGAATATCCACAACCGCTATCGCCTTCTTTTCCGGATTGCTGCCGGACGGCACTCCCTCACCATCAGCAGCCAATCCCACCACCACAAGCTCCTCGATTTGCTGGACATCTTGCTTCATCAGGACGGTGAGCGGCTTTTCGTCCTTCACCACCACGGTTTGGGTTTGGAGGCCGATGTGCGAGAACTGGAGGACATCACCTTCGGCCAGTTCAGGGAAGGTGAACTTGCCATCCTTGTCGGTCATCAAGACATTCTTCGTGCCCCGTAGAACTATACTGACACCCGGAATGGGCTGCTTAGTGTCCGCTTCGAGCACCTGGCCGGATAGCTTCACGGTCTTGTCCTGCAAAGTCTGCACCAGCAGACTGGCATCAACACTTGAAATCTCGCCGAGACGGCTGGAGACTTCGGGACGGGCAAATGCAGCCACCGCTACGGCGGCCAACGGAAGTACATACACGTACTTCATCCGTGCCCACGGATTCGATTTTTTCTTCATCATCATAGTGATACGTTTTTTAAGTGAACTCTGATTCAAGCTGTTGGCCATATAGTAGAGCTTGGCTCCGACAGCTTTCTTTATTAATAACAATTGATACGCCTTGGCATCGATGCCGTGGCGGATGACCCACTCGTCGGCCTCGTACTCGTGGACGGTCTGCAGCTCGTGCTTCAAGAGCCACGCAGCGGGGTTGAACCACTGGAAGATGACACAGAGCTCAGCCAGCAGCAAGTCCCACGAATGGCGGTTGACTATGTGGGCGCACTCGTGTGCCAGGATGGCTTCGCGGCCATCGGCCAAGTCGGCTTCGGACACGGCTATCAGCTTCATCCAACTGAACGGGGCTATCTGCCGCCGGTGGACGAAAAGGGTGATTCCATCGTCCAGACACTCCTTGCGCGAGGTACGGAGCAAGCCAATCATCCGAGCGAACGACCACAGGTGACGGGCAAGGAAGAACACCACGCCGAGCACATAGACCAAGACCATCGCCTCTTTCCAGGGGAGCTCCGCAGAGGGTCCGCCGGCCAGGGGCTCGCCCTCGGCAACGGGCACCATCACCTCTTCCAGCGACACGAAAGCCTGCCCCATCCGAGGGGCTTCGGGCATCGTCACCTCGACCGCAGGCAACAGGTACGAGAACGCCAGCAAGCCAAGCAAGGCCAAGCGGTTGAAACGATGGAAAGTCTCCTTACCCAATAACGCGCGGTAAAACAAGTAGAACACAGCCAGGCACAGGGATGCTTTCAGTACATATACAAAGAAAAATCCCATAGCGACCTCCTTCTACTCATTGCCCTGCTCTACCTGACGGATAAGCTCCTTCAGTTCGTCCAGCGAGATATCTTCTTCCTCCACGAGCGAGGATACCACATTCAGGTAGGAGTTGTTGAAAAACTTGCTGACGGCAGTCTTCAACGTATTCTTGCCGTACTCCTCGCGCGACACGATGGGATAGTACTGGTAAGTCACGCCATGAACGTGATGATCCAAGAAGCCCTGAGCCTCCAATCCGCGCACAAACGTAGAAACGGTATTGAAGTGAAGGTGTTGCGGTTCGTAAAACTCAACAATCTGTTTCACGTACAAAGGTCCCTTTTCCCAAAAGTAACCCATGATTTCTTCTTCTCTTGTACTTAGTCTTTTCATAATTCTGATTCTTAATTTTCAGCAAAGTAACTATATTATTTCGTCATCAACGAATTATTTCAGTTAACAAATCTTAATCAACGTGTTTTTTTAGGTGAATAGCAAAAAAAGATGGGGCCACGTTTTGTGACACCCCATCCTTATTTTTTACCATCACTTCCGTCCGCTCCGATAGTCCGCCACGATAGCCTCCGCTATCCAATTGGCCAGCGCCTGGCGGTTGTTCTCCAAGACGAGGCGCTGCTGGTCGCGGCTGTTGCGGATGTTGCCTAATTCCAGATAGACCCCGGCGGGCTGTGTGTTGCGCAGCACGTAGAGGTTGCGTTCGCTCACCGTACCCCGGAATCCGCGCCCCGGCTGATGCTTCTTGTACTTGGCCGAGAGGGTGGAGCGCATCCGGTCGGCCAGGCGCTTGCCCTGCTTGCTGCCCGGTGCGTGATAGAAATACACGTCCGTCTGCTTGCCCTGGCTGCGGCTGTCGATGTGCACGAAGATGGCCCTCTTGTATGCCGCCTTATCCTTATTATATAGTTGGTCAATCTTCTGCGCACGCTGGCGGAGGCGGGCATTCTGGTCGAGGGGGATAGCCTTGCCCATACACGTCTCCCGCTTGCTGTTTTTCAGAATCTTGCCGTTGCGGATGCCGTCCTTCTTGTCCTGGATGATGAAATGCACCCGGGCACCGCGCATCAGCAGCTCGCGCCCCAAGCGGAGCACGATGTCGTAGGCATATTCGTCCTCGTGCAGGTTGTGTCCCTGATACTTGCCGATGGCTCCCGGGTCGGGCCCTCCGTGTCCGCCGACGAGGTAGAACGTGGCTCCCGACAGCTCTCGCGAGGTGACGGGGTACGTGGCTAACGCCTTGCCGAAGAGGGATTCCTTGCCCGTGGCCTGCTTCTTCTTTTTCTGTGCCGAGGCGGGGATGAGCAGGAGGAGGAACGAGAGAATTAAAATGATGGTTTTCTTCATCTAATATCATTTTTTGCACCACAGAGTACACGGAGTCACACAGAGTCACTCTTTTCTTCCATTGATAAACATAAAAAAGAACTCTGTGAAACTCTGTGTCCTCTGTGGTGAATAAATTACTCCGCCAACATCTCATCAATCTTCTTGCACAGCGAAGCGAACTCTTCTTCGTTGTACAAGCGGGTGAGCATCACAATCTTGCCGTCCTTATCGACGAGCACATTGCGGGTGATGCCCGCCTTGCGGTCGGCATACTTGGCGAAGTGGTCGGCACCCGGGTCGAGGGCAAGCGGATAGGTCACGCCTGTCTTTTCGGCGAAAGCCTTGACGGTTTCAAGCGGCTCATCGCGGTCGATGCCATAGAGGGCGAAGTTGGGGTTGGCCTTGTGCTTCTGCCAGATGTCGCTTTCGATGAACGGCATCTCCTTGCGGCACACGCCGCACCAGCTGGCAGTGAACTGCAACATTACCACCTTTCCGCGCAGGTCGGAAAGCTTCACCTTCTGTCCGTCGGTCAGTTCCAACTCCATTTCGGGAGCGATGTCGCCCACACGCACGATATAGCCCACCGAGTCGGGCTCGTGAGTTCCGGCTTCCACAATCGCCGTCTTCGTTTCCACCACTGCCTGTTCTTCACTCTTCTTGCCGCCTGTGCCGCAAGATACAAACGCAGCCACCAGAGCAGCTGCCATCATAAACTTTTTCATATACTTTTACTTATTATATATTCTTCTTACTGCAAATATAGATATTTTCCACTAAAAATGAGGTCTTTTGAAAAAACTTTCGTACTTTTGTTCCCAAATTGAGTTAAAGTTTTAACAAATGAACGTATTAGAACTAAGTGAACAGGAAATTATCAGACGCAACAGTCTGAACGAACTGCGTGCCATGGGCATTGACCCCTATCCCGCAGCCGAGTATGTAACGAACGCATTTTCAACAGATATAAAAGCTGAATTCAAGGACGAAGATGAGCCGCGTGCCGTTTCGGTAGCCGGACGCATCATGAGCCGCCGCGTCATGGGCAAGGCCTCGTTCGTGGAATTGCAGGACTCCAAGGGACGCATCCAGGTGTATATCACCCGCGATGACATCTGCCCCGAAGAAAATAAAGATATGTATAACGTGGTGTTCAAGCGCTTGCTCGACCTGGGCGACATCATCGGCATCGAAGGCTTCGTGTTCCGCACACAGATGGGCGAAATCTCCATCCATGCCAAGAAGCTCACCGTGCTCTCCAAGTCGCTCCGCCCGCTGCCCATCGTGAAGTACAAGGACGGTGTGGCCTACGACAAGTTTGACGACCCCGAACTGCGCTACCGCCAACGCTACGTCGATTTGATTGTGAACGACGGCGTGAAGGAAACGTTCTTGAAGCGCTCCATCATCGTGAAGACCATGCGCGCCGTGATGGACGAAGCCGGATATACCGAAGTGGAAACTCCGATTCTCCAATCCATCGCCGGTGGTGCCAGCGCACGTCCGTTCATCACTCACCACAACTCGCTCGACATCGACCTCTACATGCGTATCGCCACTGAGCTTTACCTGAAGCGCCTCATCGTGGGCGGTTTCGAAGGGGTGTATGAAATCGGCAAGAACTTCCGCAACGAAGGGATGGACAAGAACCACAACCCGGAATTCACTTGTATGGAACTCTACGTTCAATATAAGGACTACAACTGGATGATGGACTTCACCGAAAAGATGCTCGAACGCATCTGTATCGCCGTGAACGGCTGTTCGGAAACCGTCATCGACGGCAAGACCATCAGCTTCAAGGCTCCGTTCCGCCGCTTGCCTATCCTCGAAGCCATCAAGGAAAAGACCGGCTACGACCTGGAAGGCAAGAGCGAAGAAGAAATCCGCGAAGTGTGCAAGGCACTCAACATGGAAATCGACGACACCATGGGCAAGGGCAAGCTCATCGACGAAATCTTCGGCGAGTTCTGCGAAGGCACCTACATCCAGCCGACCTTCATCACCGACTATCCGGTGGAAATGTCGCCGCTCACCAAGATGCACCGCAGCAAGCCGGGCTTGACCGAACGCTTCGAGCTGATGGTAAACGGCAAGGAATTGGCGAATGCTTATTCAGAGTTGAACGACCCGATTGACCAGGAAGAACGCTTCAAGGAACAGATGCGCCTGGCCGACAAGGGCGACGACGAAGCGATGATTATCGACCAGGACTTCCTCCGTGCCCTCCAATACGGTATGCCTCCCACATCGGGCATCGGTATCGGTATCGACCGTCTCGTGATGCTGATGACCGGCAATGCCTTCATCCAGGAAGTATTGTTCTTCCCGCAGATGCGCCCCGAAAAGGTAGCCCCGAAGGATGCAGCCGCCAAGTACATGGAATTAGGCATCAGCGAAGAGTGGGTACCTGTTATCCAAAAAGCAGGATACAACTTGGTATCTGACATGAAAGAAGTGAATCCGCAGAAGCTCCATATGGACATCTGTGGCATCAACAAGAAATATAAATTAGGATTGACCAATCCGACGGTTGACCAAGTCGCCGAATGGATTAACAAAATCTAAGCACTATGAATCTGCCCGGTAAAATAGCAATTATGGGTGGCGGTAGCTGGGCAACAGCTATTGCAAAGATGGTGATGGGGCATGCCGAAACAACCATCAACTGGTATATGCGCCGCGACGACCGAATCGAGGAATTCAAGCGTCTCGGCCATAATCCGGCTTACCTCACCAGCGTGCGGTTCGATATCGGCCGCATCAATTTCTCTTCGGACATCAACCAAGTGGTGCGCGAATCGGACACCCTGATTTTCGTCACCCCTTCGCCCTACCTGAAGAGCCACCTGAAGAAGTTGAAAGTCAAATTGAAAGACAAGTTCATCGTCACCGCCATCAAGGGTATCGTACCCGACGAGAACTTGATAGTGTCCGACTACTTCAACAAGGTGTATGGTGTGCCCGAAGAAAACATTGCCGTCATCGCCGGGCCGTGTCATGCCGAAGAAGTGGCACTCGAACGCCTCTCCTACCTCACCATCGGATGCAAGGACATCGAGAAGGCCAAGATATTCGCCAAGCAACTTTCGGGCCACTACATCAAGACCTCAGTGAACCCCGACATCGTGGGCATCGAATATGCTTCCGTCTTGAAGAACATCTATGCCATCGCAGCCGGCATCTGCAACGGCTTGAAGTATGGCGACAACTTCCAGGCGGTGCTCATCTCGAACGCCATCCAGGAAATGAACCGACTGCTCAACACCGTGCATCCGGTGGAACGCTCCATCAACGATTCGGCCTACTTGGGTGACTTGCTGGTGACTGCCTACTCCAACTTCAGCCGCAACCGCGTGTTCGGCACCATGATTGGCAAGGGCTACTCGGTGAAGAGCGCACAGATAGAAATGGAAATGATTGCCGAAGGCTACTACGGCACCAAGTGCATCAAGGAGCTGAACAAGCACCTGCACGTGAACATGCCGATTGTGGATGCCATCTACAACATCCTGTACGAGCGCATCTCGCCCATGATTGAAATCAAGCTGCTGACGGATTCGTTGAGATAAAGGCAACCGTAATTAGTAAAAAAAGAAATCATAAATCAAAAATCATAAATCTATTATGAAAAATATTTGTTTGAACATCGACAAGGCAGCAGTTTGCAAGGAAACAGTAGCTGCTTATGAAGCACAGGTAAAAGCGTGCATGGAAACTTTGGAAAACGGTTCAGGTTTGGGTAACGACTTCTTGGGTTGGTTGCACTTGCCGTCATCCATCACTGCCGAACACTTGGCAGACTTGAAGGGTGCTGCTCAGGTATTGCGCGAAAACTGCGAAGTAGTGGTAGTAGCCGGTATCGGCGGTAGCTACTTGGGTGCCCGTGCCGTTATCGAAGCATTGTCGAACAGCTTCCAATGGTTGAAGAAGGAACAGAACGGTCCTGTCATCGTGTTCGCTGGTCACAACATTGGTGAAGACTATCTGTATGAACTCACAGACTATTTGAAGGACAAGAAGTTCGGTGTCATCAATATCTCAAAGTCGGGTACTACTACTGAAACTGCCTTGGCATTCCGCCTCTTGAAGAAGCAATGCGAAGACCAGATGGGCAAGGAAATGGCCAAGAAGTGCATCGTAGCCGTTACTGACGCCAAGAAGGGTGCTGCCCGCGTAACTGCCGACAAGGAAGGTTACAAGACATTCATCATCCCCGACAACGTAGGCGGTCGTTTCTCTGTATTGACTCCGGTAGGCTTGTTGCCAATCGCCGTAGCTGGTTTCGACATCGAACAGCTCGTGGCAGGTGCTTGCGACATGGAAAAGGTTTGCGGTTCGGAAACTCCGTTCTGCGAAAACCCGGCTGCCATCTATGCTGCCGTTCGTAACGAACTCTACAAGCAAGGCAAGAAGATTGAAATCCTCGTGAACTACAACCCGAAACTCCACTACATGAACGAATGGTGGAAGCAGCTCTACGGTGAATCGGAAGGTAAGGACGGCAAGGGTATCTACCCGTCAGCAGTTGACTTCTCTACCGACCTCCACTCAATGGGTCAGTGGATTCAGGAAGGCGAACGCACCATCTTCGAAACCGTTATCTCTGTAGAAAACCCGGACAACGAACTCCGCGTACCGACAGACGAAGAAAACCTCGACGGTTTGAACTTCCTCGCCGGCAAGCGTGTGGACGAAGTGAACAAGATGGCCGAACTCGGTACCCAGTTGGCTCACGTGGACGGCGGTGTACCCAACATGCGCCTCATCGTTCCTCAGTTGAGCGAATACTACTTGGGTCAGGTAATCTACTTCTTCGAAAAGGCTTGCGGCATCAGCGGCTACTTGCTCGAAGTGAATCCGTTCAACCAACCGGGCGTAGAAGCTTACAAGAAGAACATGTTCGCTCTCTTGAACAAGCCGGGTTACGAAGAAGAATCAAAGGCTATCCAAGCCCGCCTGTAAAACAGCCAATAAAGAAGGCGCATCCGTGTCTTTCTAAGTGATACGAAGAATCTGAATACCTCCACCATGGACGTATTCAGATTCTTTTTTGTAACTTTGCAAGCAATTAAGAAACAAAAGAAAACCATGTATCAAGAAGCAATCAAACAATATTTAAAGAAACACGGCTATGAGCGCATCGACTTGAAAGCCGTATTGTTCGATATGGATGGAGTACTCTTCAACTCCATGCCCAACCATACCCAATCGTGGCACAAGATTATGGAACGTTTCGGCTTCGGCTTGAGCGAAGAAGAAGCCTATCTGCACGAAGGACGAACTGGTGCTGATACCATCAACATCATCAGCCGGCGCGAACGGGGCCACGATGCCACCGACGAGGAAATCAAGGCCATCTATGCAGCCAAGGCCGAAGAATTCAACAAATGTCCCGAAGCACCGCGTATGCCGGGTGCATGGGAGGTGGTACAGAAAATCAAGACCGACGGCATTACCCGCATGGTAGTGACCGGTTCCGGCCAAGTATCCTTATTGGAAAGACTGAACCGCAACTTCCCCGGCATCTTCCGGAAAGAACTGATGGTAACCGCCTTCGACATCAAGTACGGCAAACCCAATCCTGACCCTTACCTGATGGCTTTGGAGAAAGGCGGATTCCGTCCCAACGAAACCATCGTGATAGAAAATGCGCCCTTGGGCGTGCAAGCCGGTGTTGCTGCGGGAATCTTCACCATTGCCGTGAATACGGGGCCACTGCCCGACCAAGTATTGTGGGAAGCAGGAGCCAACCTCCTTTTTCACTCGATGAACGAATTCAACGAAGCTTGGGAAGAAATAAAGAAGGCGGTCGATTGACCGCCTTCCCTTTATGATTCAAACAACCTGCTCCGTGCCACCATACAGGCACCGACGATACCCGCCTTGTCCTTCAACTTGGAAGGTACTATGAACGAATCACGAATCATCAGGTTGAGCGTATATTTGCGCACCGTAGAAGCTATAGGCTGAATCAGGTAATCGCCCGTCAACGAAAGTTTTCCACCGATGACCACCATTTCAGGATTGAAGATATTGACCAATCCGGCAATGTGCGTACCCAACTTCACGCCCAAGTCTTCCACCAGCTCAATACAAAGCATATCTTCTCTTTCTATCGCTTCTATCACATCGTCCAAGGTGATTAGAGAAATGTCCTCCTTAAACTGCTGGATAATGGATGACTTTCCGCTTCGCAATTGCTCCAACAAATTCCGGTGGAGCGCCAATCCGGAAGCCTCGGTCTCGATGCAACCCTTCTTTCCGCAATGACAAAGGATTTCGTTGTCGTATCCATAATTATGCCCGAACTCGCCAGAGAAACCCGAACGTCCCTTATACATCTTTCCGTCGATGATGATGCCTGCCGCAATTCCCCAACTCACATTGATGAACAATACATCCTTTTCATTTCGCACAACCCCATTCATGTATTCTCCGTAAGCCATGGCACGGGTATCGTTGTCTATGGACACATTCAGTCCGTCCAACTTTTCCGAAAGGATTTCCGTCAACGGCCGTTCTCCAAGATTGAATATGCTATAGCTATATCCCAAATCCGAATTGACGCGGCCGATAAGGTTCACATTGATGTTCAGAAGCTTCTCTTCGTCCAAAGCAATGTCCTTCATGAATTCCCGGATGATGCCACAGAATTCCTCAAGGCTTTCCATTGTATTCTTCGCCACGAAAGGGATATCACGCTTCACATGAACCATATCCCCCTTGAAATTGATGACTCCAATGTTAATGGAAGTCATACAAAGCTCCACGCCCATGAAAAAGCCCGAATCAGGATTCAATCCATACAAGCTGGGATGACGTCCACCCGTAGTTTCCAACTTGCCATAATCATTCAGGTAACCTTCCATACACATTTCGTCAATGAACTTGGTTACCGTCGGCACACTCAAATCCAGTTCCTTGGCGAGCTCCGTGATTGTCGAAGTACCATTATAAATATAGTGAGTGATGATGCGCTTTCTCATCACAGCCTGCTTGGTTCCTCCTTCCAATCCTTTCAAGAGTTTATTGTTCATAATCAATCGCTTTTAGTTTCCCACAAAGATAGTGATAATTCAACGAATCGGCTCATATCGGAAGATATTTTTTTCTGTTTTTCTAAATTAAGGCTCATTTTCTTTTCCTTTTCACAAAACATCCCTATCTTTGTGGAAGATATAACAAATTCAGTTAACTAAAATCATTAAAGAAAAAAACTATGAGAGTAATTATCGTAAACGACTATCAAGCGATTTCTCAGTGGGCTGCAAACTATGTAGCTGGTAAAATCAACGCTGCCAATCCGACTCCGGAAAAGCCATTCATCCTCGGTTGCCCGACAGGTTCTTCTCCACTCGGTATGTACAAGGCTTTGATCGAATTGTACAAGGCAGGTAAGGTATCATTCGAAAATGTGGTGACTTTCAACATGGACGAATATGTAGGTCTTCCTGAAGAACATCCTGAAAGCTACCACTCATTCATGTGGAACAACTTCTTCAGCCACATCAACATCAAGAAGGAAAACGTTCACATCCTGAACGGTAACGCTGAAGACTTGGAAGCTGAATGCGCTGCTTACGAAGCTGCTATCGAAGCTGCAGGTGGTGTTGACTTGTTCATGGGCGGTATCGGTCCTGACGGTCACGTGGCATTCAACGAACCGTTCTCAAGCCTCCAGAGCCGTACACGTATCAAGACTTTGACTACTGACACAATCATCGCCAACTCACGTTTCTTCGACAACGACGTGAACAAAGTTCCCAAGACTGCGTTGACAGTAGGTGTAGGCACAGTAATGGCTGCCAAGGAAGTATTGATTCTCTGCAACGGTCACAACAAGGCTCGCGCATTGCAAGCTGCAGTTGAAGGTCCGGTTTGCCAGGAATGGACAATCTCAGGCTTGCAGATGCACCCGCACGGCATCATCGTTTGTGACGAAGCTGCTACAGCTGAATTGAAGGTAGGTACTTACAAGTACTTCAAGGACATTGAAAAGAACAACATCTAATTAATTGGACGATTATGAGAACAAACCTAAGTTCACAGATTACCCTCAATAGGGTCTCTACCAAGTACTACAAACCAGAAAACGCAGTAGAGCGTTCCGTATTGACACGTTTCGAAAAAGTGCCGACAGACATCTACGAGTCTGTGGACGAAGGAGTGTGTCATATTGCCAATGAAATAGCCGGTAAGATACAGGATCGCCAACGCGAAGGCAAGTTCTTCGTGATTGGCGCCGGTACCGGTGCCTCCCTCCGTCCCTTGTATGCCGAACTTGTCCGTAAGCACAAGGACGAAGGCCTCAGCTTCCGCAACGTAGTGGTATTCAATCTCTATGAATATTATCCGCTTACTCCGGAAAGCGCAGGCAGCAGCTTCTCACAACTCAAGGACTTGTTTGTTGACCAAATCGACATCGACAAGCAGAATGTCTTTACCATCGACGGAAGCATTCCACAAGAATCGGTGTTCGAGTATTGCCGTCTGTACGAACAACGCTTGCAGACTTTCGGCGGTATGGACATCGCATTGATGGGAATCGGTCGTGAAGGCAACATCGCTATGAACGAACCGGGCTCCAACCTCAACTCCCCTACCCGCCTCATCTTGATGAATGCCACTTCGCGCACCGAAGCCGGTCACAATTTAGGTGTGGACAATCTTCCTCCTTGCTCCATCACGATGGGCGTATCGACCCTTATGGGAGCACGCAAGATTTACCTGTTGGCTTGGGGCGAAAACAAGGCGGACATCATCCAGAAAGCAGTGGAAGAAAAAGCCAGCGACGCACTTCCCGCTTCTTACCTCCAGATGCACAACAACGCAAACGTTTGCATCGACTTGAGTGCAGCTGCACACCTCACACGAATCCAGCGCCCGTGGCTGGTAACCAACTGTGAATGGAACGACAAGCTCATCCGTAGCGCCATCGTATGGTTGTGCCTCCGACTCAAGAAACCTATTCTCAAGCTGACAAACAAAGATTACAACGAAAACGGATTGAGCGAACTGTTGGCATTGTACGGCTCGGCCTACAATGTGAACATCAAGATTTTCAACGACCTGCAACACACCATCACCGGATGGCCGGGCGGCAAGCCGAATGCTGACGATACCTATCGTCCCGAACGTGCCAAGCCATTCCCGAAACGTGTGGTTGTGTTCTCTCCGCACCCGGACGATGATGTCATCTCCATGGGTGGTACCCTCCGTCGTTTGGTTCAACAAGGCCATGAAGTTCATGTGGCCTACCAGACATCGGGTAACATTGCGGTAGGCGATGAAGAAGCAATACGCTTCATGCACTTCATCAATGGCTTCAACCAATTGTTCGACGGCAACAACAATGAAGTCATCCGCAACAAATACTCGGAAATCAAGGAATTCCTTGCCAACAAGAAGGAAGGTGATATGGACAACCGTGACATCCTTACCATCAAGGGCTTGATTCGCCGTGGTGAAGCACGTACTTCCTGTACCTTCAACCAGATTCCATTGAGCCGTTGCCACTTCCTCGACCTTCCGTTCTATGAAACCGGCAAGATTGAAAAGAATCCTATCAGCGAAGCCGATGTGGACATCGTATTGAAGCTCCTCCGCGATGTTCAGCCTCATCAGATTTATGTAGCTGGCGACTTGGCCGACCCTCACGGCACACACCGTGTCTGCACCGATGCCGTATTTGCAGCCGTCGATGTAGAAAAGGACAACAATGCCGAATGGCTGAAAGAATGCCGCATCTGGATGTACCGTGGCGCGTGGGCAGAATGGGAAATCGAAAACATT
This sequence comes from Bacteroidaceae bacterium, assembly GCA_017416735.1. Classification (GTDB taxonomy): domain Bacteria; phylum Bacteroidota; class Bacteroidia; order Bacteroidales; family Bacteroidaceae; genus Phocaeicola. Next base: position 28,470 of record JAFQBF010000091.1, read on the forward strand.
GAAATGGCTGTACCGTTCAGCCCGGAAGAACTCCGTGCAAAGCGTAACTCCATCCTGAAGCATCAGTCACAGATGGAAAGTGCTCCGTTCCTGGGCAACGACGAACGCTTGTTCTGGCAACGCAGCGAAGACCGCAACCGCGGCACCGCTTCTTTGTACGACCAACTGGGCTTGGCTTGCTACGAGGCTATGGAAGCATTTGTAGAATATAAACCCCTATAAATAAAAACCTAACCTAATTTTACTAACCTTTTACAAAAACGAAGCCGCCGGCAGATGTGAAATCTCCCGGCGGCTTGCCTTTTCCGTTCATATTTTCTATCAAAAAACAGCCAAAAAACCATCCAATGTCTCTCCTTCACCGATTCCCATCTTCTCCTTCAGACGAAGTTTCTTGCGGCTTACCGAATTCTTGCTGATGCAATAAATGTCCGTCAAGCTCTGGATGCTCATGTTGATTTTCACCAAGCAACAGAAGTTGATGTCCTTTTCGGAAAGCATCGGGAAGCGCGACCGCAACTTCTTCGTGAAATCATCGTATCCGCTATCCACCATCAACCGAATCTCCTTCCAGTCCGTATCCGAGAGCTGGATATGTTTCTCCTTCTCCATATCCGTAAGTTTCTCGAACACCTGCATCCGCTTGAAAAGTTCTTCACGCATCCGGGCATCCTTCTCCCTCAACAAGGCTTCCTTTTCCTTCATCAAGGCTTCCTTCTCGCGAAGGGAACTCAACTCCTCCTGTTGCTTCAGCATCACATTCTCCTGCATCAAGCGGTTACGCTCATTGATTCGCTTGCGATGGAAAAGATAAAAAACAGAACTACCCAACAAGACCATCAGCAGCAAGACCAATCCCAATATCAGAATGACGTGCTTCTGCCGCTCCACCTTCAGTTCGTTCAACTGATTCAGCATCTTCATAGCTTCGAAATCACGGGTTTCTTTTTCGTTTGCCAAAGAGAAATAGCTATTGTTCCATACCTGTTGGGCTTTGTAATACATATCGAACGCTTCCTTGTCGGATTCACGGGCCTTTGCCATCATCCCCATCCGTTCGTAGGCTTGCGATGCGATGAAACCATTGCCCGTCTCCGTGGCTATCCGATAGTGCTTCATCGCCGAGTCGGGTTCGTGCATCGCCAACCAATAGTCCCCTTTTATCATATTATAATAAGGTATATCTGCACGCTTTATCCGCTCGCGGAGCCGTGCCAAAAGCTCCAACGCTTTCTTCGAATCCTTCTGCTGAGGCAGGAAGTCCAATACCAATTTGGTCAATTGAAACATCGGGATGCTGGAATCCAGTTCCATTGTTTTCAAATAATACCACGCAGCCGAATCCCCTTGTTGCTTGGCTTGACACAAGTCGCCACGCAAGGCATAAATCCGAGCTTCACTGAACAATCGGTATTTAGCCGCCTCGTTCAAATAATGAAGAGCAGAATCTGCATCATCCTGATAAAACTTAAGCAGATACTTATAGCGATACCAACGGGAAGAATCACGCTTGTTTCGGATATACCCCCGCACCTCATCAGCCAAACCATCGGTCACCTTTTTGTCATCCAATCGATTGTAATAATACACCATCTGAAGGAAGCGTGCATCGAAAGCCCTTTCGTGTCCTTTCGGATAGCGTTCCTTCATCGTGCCAATCATAGAATCCAGCCGGCTCTTTTCCATCGCCATCAGATAAGCATACGATGCCTTCATACGGAAGTAGTGATAATCGAGTGCATCTTCCTGAGTGAGCGATGCAGAATCTACCATCAGCAGATAATGTTGCACACTGTCATAATCCACTCCCCACAAGGCTTCTACCTTGTCGAGATAATATCGGTTGTCCCGGCATCCCGCCAGAAGCAAGCACGTGAGGAACAGATACAACAACTTTCTCATACGCTTACAAATTTACGACTTTTCAATGGCATAGCCAAACTATATGGTCTTTCATTTCTTTTGTATTCCTTTTTCAAAAAACTCTTTTTCCCTCATCTTTTTGAAGAAATCGATGATACGGCTTTGCTTATATGTCTCATGGCTATAAGCCCCATCTTTGGAGTTTCCATCACTATCCACAAGCAGGTTGTCATTCTTGGTCACAGCATCCATATATTTCTTATAATAATGGAGAGCATTTGCCTCGTCCTTGGTTTCTTTTTCATAAATATAACCAATGTTGTAAAACAGACTGTAGTCTTTATTCAAGCCGTAAAGTTTCTTGATGTTTTCAATTCTTTCATAAGGAGAATTTTTCCGGACATTTTGCTCGCACTCTACAAGAACTTCGTATAAACGAGCCATTACACTGTCAGAAGGAGTAGTGACTTCAATGGCTTCCTTAATATATTCCAATCCATCTTCTTTCCAGGAACCTTTTACGGATGCCTTGGCCAAATGATAGAGGACGTTTATATCGAAAGGTCTCTTTTTGTAAGCAGCCAGCAAATTGTCGTGAGCCTCCCAATAATCCTTTTTCCCGAAATAGCTGATACCTAAATAATAGGAGGTGGTAAAAGCCTTGTCCTTCATCTTCTTCAAGGCCTCGTGACGGCTGATGGATTTGTCGTATTCCTTCAGCATACAATAGGCTTTGGCATTCTGTCGGTTCACGTCAATGTCGGTGGTATCGGTCAAACGGTAGTTTTCAGTAACCTCGACTGCATCGTCGTATTGCTGGAAGTCATTCAGCATAGCAGCCAAACGCGCAACGGTTTGTCTATCCAACGAGTCGCGACTGTAGGCATCCTGATAGGCCCAATAGGCATCGTCCAACGAATCAGGATATTCTGTCCCGAGACCTTCATAAGCCATACCCAACAACTGGTATGCAGTTGCTGAAGCAGAATCGTTTCCAATCCACTGCAAACATTCATCGCACGCCTCGGAATATTCTTCGGCAACAAGCAACGAACGGATGTACTGTTGCCTAAAGAATTTGTTTTCAGGGAACAGGCCGGTAGCTTTCCGGTAGCACAACATTGCTTGATGATAACGGTTGGTCGTTTTATAACATTTAGCCAGTTCCATCAATACATCTACACGAGTGCTGTCTTTGTCCAGTAACGAGTTCCACTCTTTGGTAGCTTCAGGGAAACGGTTCATAGCCTCCAAAGCCTGTGCCCGTAATGGAGTAAACAAAGTGTCGCCGTTTTCCGGTAATATCTGGCTAATTACAGATTCATAATCGCAAGCCTTGACGGATGAGCGGATTTCTGCTTCCGACTGGGAATAAATACACATCGGGAGCAAAATCAACAATAAAAAGGTGATGGTTTTCTTCATTTTGGTTATTTCTTTAATTTGTAAATTACAAGAATCGGGTTATCATCTTCCTTTCTTTCGTCCAGCATCTTCAAGAGTTGCTGACGCTTTTCGGGGAATTTTACATTTTCTGCTTTCTCGAGTGCTTCGCGTACACGGTCGATGTTGTCTGGATTGATTTCAAAAAGAATGCTTCCCGATTTGTCCTCAGAAATATCAATCGGACCGAAATAGCTTCCGCAACCATCGATGTCATTTTTCGGGCCAAAGGCGAAAAGTTGCCAGAGACTACCGCTGAAAGGTTCTTGCTCCTGTACATCCAATTTTCCGCTGTTCTTGTCAAAACGGGCAAAATACGCTTTTTGGTTCTGGTTCCAATAGATATACAAGTAGTCACCTGTTTCTTTAAATGCCTTAAAAGAAATACACTCCACGTCTTCCTTTTTCATCGAACCTGCCCTGACCGGCCATTCATTACCGCCCAAATTAAAATGGTATCTCGGGATAATGCCTTCTTCAGTCACGGCATATACCGTTTCATCCGGCTCATTATAAAAATTGAGTTGTCCACTATAATACCATCTTTGGGGATTAAAATCAAGGCTATAGATTCCACCAGTGATACCTTCCAACGTATCAACTTTCGCCGAGAGGACATTCCCTTCAAAATCTATCACATTCACCGATGTCCACTTGCCAAAAACACCCTCTGATATATGAGGCCTTTGTCTTGGATGATAGATAAGACGTTCATCGTTAATAGCAGAAACAGTCGACCCGCTACTTAATATAGGTATAGTACTTAGATGCTCCCCGTCTTTATCATAAATGTATATATGGTCACTTGAAACAACATATACATTGTTCTTCTCTGCATAAATACCAGATGGATTCATCATATCTTCAGGTCCTTGTCCTATTTGACCGATTGGGGAGATGAATTTTCCTGTCGTTCTATCGAATCGGAACAATTCCTTTTTCGAGAACCGGTTAAGTGTAAAAATGTCATTTGGAGTGATTGCATATTTAGTCCTTGGATAACATTCCACGAGACTGTTATCCGTTGTTTCCAACTGCACATACTCCACATCTTCCACGATGTCGCTCAAGAGCAAGTTGTCGCAAGTGCTTCCGGTGAAGTCTTTCGACAAGTCGATTTCGTGAAATTCAATCTCTTCTGATTTTTCCTCAACGGCTTTTCCTGACCTACCTTTACAAGCGGACATAAAAGCCAAGAAA
>JAFQBF010000145.1 GCA_017416735.1 Bacteroidaceae bacterium
CAACTGGTCAACGCGGTCATCGTCGTTACCGAACATCGGGAAGTCCTTTTCGATTTCGAAGCTTTCTGTCAAACCGATTTCATTGCGCTTAGCATGAACCTTACCATACTTGATAGCTGACAATGAGTCGAGCACGATAGACAAACCAGCAACACCGTATGCCAAGTTGATACGTGGGTTGGTGTCGATGAATGCCATCTGAGCCTTTTCATAGTAGTACTTATCATGCATGTAGTGGATGATGTTCATGGCATCGTTGTAAACGCGTGCAATTTCCATCAATACCTTCTTATAGTTAGACAAAACTTCTTCGAAGTTCAGCAATTCGCCTGTCAATACCGGGATGTCCTTCACCATCACTGTACCGGTGTTTTCGCAACGACCACCGTTGATAGCGAGCAACAAAGCCTTGGCCAAGTTACAACGTGCACCGAAGAACTGGATTTGCTGACCGATAGCTTGGTAAGATACACAACATGCGATACCGTAGTCGTCGCAGTTACGAACTTCACGCATCAGCTTGTCGTTTTCGTACTGTACAGAAGATGTATCAATAGAAACGCGGGCACAGAAATCCTTGAAACCTTCCGGCAATTCCGGGCTCCACAGAACGGTCATGTTAGGTTCTGGTGATGGGCCGAGGTTGTAAAGAGTCTGCAAGAAACGGAATGAAGTCTTAGTCACCTTAGTGCGACCGTCGTTGAAACGACCACCGATAGCTTCAGTTACCCAAGTCGGGTCACCGGCGAAGATATCATTGTAAGACTGCATACGCAAGTGGCGAACCATACGCAACTTGATAACGAACTGGTCAATCAATTCCTGAGCGAATGTTTCATCGATCAAGCCCTTGTCCATATCATACTGGATGTAGATATCCAAGAATGAAGATACGTTACCGAGTGACATCGCAGCACCGTCTTGTTCCTTTACTGCTGCCAAGTATGCCATGTATACCCACTGAACTGCTTCCTGAGCGCTGGTAGCCGGACGGCTCAAGTCCAATCCGTAGTATTCGCCCATTACCTTGATTTCGTTCAAAGCCTTGATTTGTTCAGCCACTTCTTCGCGGAGACGGATAGTAGCGTCAGTCATCGGGCTTGTGAGGTTCTTCAAGTCTTGCTTCTTGGCTTCGATCAAACGGTCGATACCATAGAGAGCCAAACGACGGTAGTCACCGATGATACGGCCACGAGCGTAGTTGTCTGGCAAACCGGTCAAGAAACCTAGTGAACGGAATGAACGGATTTCTTCAGTATATGCATCAAATACACCATCGTTGTGAGTCTTGCGGTAGTGAGTAAAGATATCCTTTACCTTGTCGTCCACTTCCACACCGTTTTCGCGGCATGCCTTGGCTACTACATTGATACCACCGAAAGGCTTGATGGCACGCTTCAGCAATTCATCTGTCTGAAGACCTACGATCAATTCGTTTTCGCGGTCGATATAGCCAGCTTTATGTGAAGTAATGGTAGAAACAGTTACATTGTCGAGGGCACGAACACCGTTGTTGGCTCTTTCTTCTTCGAGTGCCTTCAAGCAAGCGTTCCACACTTTCATTGTTCTTTCAGTTGGGCCAGCCAAGAAAGAAGCATCTCCTTCATACGGAGTCAGGTTTTCGTGAACGAAGTTACCTACGTTGATTTCAGTCATCCACTTACCTTCTTTGAAATTCATCTTCATGTCCATTGGTTTATAGGTTTTATAAGTTTGTTGCAAATATACGAATATTTTATGATATATAGCATCACTATCAATAGGTATTTTCAATTGGCCGATAGAAAAGATAGATATTGGCTTGTTAAATCATTCCTTCTTGATAATCATGGCCGGATTTATCTGCGTAATCCGATAAATGCGGAAACCTACCGTCAGGGCAACGATGAGCGTAATGCAAAGGAACACGCACGCATAGAAGCCGATGCCCATGTCGATGAAGACGGTGTACATCTGACTGAATTCCTTGGCCAATACCGAAATGACGGGGATGGCCAATACGAATGTCACCACCAGCAACGTAGCATACAGACGGGCGAACAGCAACACGATATCCTTCATGCCGGCGCCGTTTATCTTGCGGATGGCCACTTCCTTCTGACGGTTCTCCGTGTCGAGGGTGATGGCGGCATAGACACCCAGCAAGACGATGGTCAGTGTAACGAGGGCCAGGAAACCTACCAGGGTACGAAGCTCGAATACCACGGATTGATACTGGCGGATGTCATCCCACATGGTCTGCACCTTGACCTCCACGTTTTCCGGCAAGCGGTCGCGCAGAATCTTTTCGATGGCTTTGCCTACTTCCTTCTTCTGTGCCGGTACACACTTCACGTAGCAATGGTACAGATTTTCCGTGTCGAAAGGCAAATAAATGTAGTTGTTGGGGTCGTAACCCGGACGGGTTCTCCTTTGCATGATGTTGTTTTGCAACGGGACACTGATGCCTGTAACGGTGAATCCCTTTAAGCTATAATTGTAATAGGTCTGTCCCATGACTTCTTTTCCCTGGTTCTTCTCGAACACGTCGCTCACTACCATTTCGTTGGTAGCTCGGTGGGCTGTTCCGGCTTGTATCGGCATATTCATGAACTCGAAGAAATTGGGCGCTACATTGAGTATGCTTACTTGGATGTGG
>JAFQBF010000092.1 GCA_017416735.1 Bacteroidaceae bacterium
GTCCACGAAGTCCACGTGTACTTGCGGGTCGTTCGGGTTTACTTTTCTTCTGCGCTTATAGACAGGCATAAAGACCGGTTCGATGCCCGATGTGGTTTGGGTCATCAAGCTGGTGGTGCCGGTAGGCGCAATGGTCAAACAGGCGATGTTACGACGACCGTATTGCTTCATTTCTTCGTACAAGGCAGGGTCGGCTTCCTTGATGCGGTTCACGAACGGGTTGTTCTTTTCGCGTTCCGAATCATAGATGGCGAATGCACCGCGTTCCTTGGCCATATTGACAGATGAGCGGTAAGCTTCGAGAGCCACGGTCTTGTGTACTTCTTCCGAGAAGGCAGTTGCTTCTTCGGTACCGTAACGGAGGCCCATTGCGGCAATCATATCGCCTTCGGCAGTGATACCCACACCGGTACGGCGACCTTGACCGCTCTTCTTGTATATCTTTTCCCACAAATGTCTTTCGGCTCCCTTCACTTCTTCGCCTTCAGGGTCGGACTCAATCTTCTCCATAATGCGTTCAATCTTTTCCAGCTCGAGGTCGATGATATCGTCCATAATGCGCTGAGCCAAGCCTACGTGCTTCTTGAACAATTCGAAGTCGAAGTAAGCATCCTTGGTGAACGGATTGACTACGTATGAATAAAGGTTGATGGCTAACAGACGGCAAGAGTCGTACGGACAAAGTGGAATTTCACCGCAAGGGTTGGTGGAAACCGTACGATAACCGAGGTCGGCATAGCAGTCGGGCACGGATTCGCGGAGGATGGTGTCCCAGAACAATACACCTGGCTCTGCCGATTTCCAAGCATTGTGTACAATCTTCTTCCACAAAGCTGTTGCGTCGATTTCCTTCGATACGATAGGAGAGGTAGAGTCAATCGGGTATTGTTGTACGTATGGAGTACCATCTACGGCTGCTTGCATAAAGGCATCGTCAAGCTTTACCGACACGTTGGCGCCGGTAACCTTACCTTCGGTCATCTTGGCATCGATGAACGATTCCGAATCCGGATGCTTGATGGATACACTCAACATCAAGGCACCGCGACGGCCGTCCTGAGCCACTTCGCGAGTGGAGTTGGAGTAACGTTCCATAAAAGGAACCAAGCCGGTAGATGTCAAGGCGGAGTTCTTCACGGGTGAGCCTTTCGGGCGGATGTGTGACAAGTCGTGACCTACACCACCGCGACGCTTCATCAGCTGTACCTGTTCTTCGTCGATGCGGATGATGGCACCATAAGAGTCGGCTGCACCTTCCATACCGATAACGAAACAGTTGGACAAAGAGGCGACTTGGAAGTCGTTGCCGATGCCGGTCATCGGGCTACCTTGAGGTACGATGTACTTGAAATGGTCGAACAGGTCGAACAATTCTTGTGCGCTCAGCCCGTTGGCATATTTAGCCTCAATACGAGCCACTTCATTGGCAATGCGCCAATGCATATCTTCCGGAGACTGTTCATAGATGTTTCCGAAAGAGTCCTTCACTGCATATTTGTTTACCCAAACTCTTGCAGCCAATTCGTCGCCTTTGAAGTATTCCAATGATTTGGCAAAGGCTTCATCGTAGGTGTACGTTTGCTTTTCCACTTTTGATTATTTAGATTTAAAAGTAAATATTCCGTTTGGTTGTAGAAGTGTTTTGCCTTATCAAATAAATGCAGGTGCAAAGATAGGTATGCTTTCTGAATTAACAAAATAAATAACCAAAAAGTTATTAACAATTTGAAAGTTTTCCGTTTATGATTGGTAAGTTGTTGAAAATTAAATGGTTGAATTTTTAATATAGCTCAAAAGTTTTCCAAAAGTGAAAAGGTGCGTTGATAACTTCTTGTCGAAAACGTGCAATTGGATTATTTTGTGGCTTGCAAATAATAGCCTTTTCCACGAACGGTTATTACTTGATATTCAGGGAACTCCTTCAATGTCTTGCGGATGGTTTTGATGTGTGTGTCAATCTTCTCGTCGGCATTTTCATCGGTTGGCCAGAACTGTAGCTTGATTTCTTCGCGTGTCAGGCAATTGCCGTCTCGTTCGTGCAGCATTTGCAGAAGGGTCAAGTCGAGCTTGGCAATGGCACAGGGGATGCCGTCGATGGTCAGTTCTTGTTTTTCCATGTCGATGACGATGCCTCGGACGTTTGTTTCTGCTTCTTCGGCCGATGCGGATTCTTCTTGCTTGCGAGTGTTTACCCATACCCGCATTAGTATGATTATGATGAGCAGCAGAAATACAAAGGCTACCGGGTCAAGATGATGGAAGAGGGTGCTCCATCCGTAGTTGCTCCAGGCTTGTACTTTTTGATTTCCGGCGATGTCGAGTGTTCGGCGAGGGGTGGAATAAGCTTGCCGAGGTACCATGGAATCGGCTTCGCTCCAAAGATACATGTTGTCGCGGATGTAAAGTATGCCACATTCGCCTTCAATTTCCTTTTCTTTCAATTGATTTTGAAAATAGGATTTCAATTGGTTAGGGTGCAACGGATGTGCATCCTTCAGCAGATGTTGGTTTAGCAGACGTTTGGCGACTTCTTCATTAACGCTATCCTTAAATTGGTAGGTAGTGATGCCTGTATGTGTCCGGATGGTGTAGTTGCTGATTTTACGGTCGAATGTAGGAGCCAGTGCGTAATCTCTGGTAGAAAATGAAAGACGGTCGCTCATGTTGCGGGTGAGGTATGATTTGCGATGCTGGTAGTCTTGTTCGATGGCTTGTTTGAACGCCTCGTCGATAGCCGATTCGATACGTGTCTGGCTACCGTGGAAGGCGGACACTACCACGCTGAACAGGAGCAAGAGTCCTGCCAATCGGATCAAGTTGCGGTGTTTCATAGTTTTCGATGTTTTGCAAGCAAAAGTAGTGAAAATAGAAGAAAAAGGAAAGGAAGAAGGGCAGATTTCAGAAAAAGTTCAGATAAATCATTTGTCGGGAGAGGCTGATTCGTGTACTTTTGCGGCAAACAATCAATATTTGTCAAGATGAAAAGGATTATTTATGGATGGGCTTTGGTGTTGCTTGCCGCTTGCGGATCGTCATCCGAAACGGAGAAATACCAAAGCAGCCGGAGTGAAATTATCAAGGTAAAAGAGAAAATACAGGAAATCGATACGGGTGAGGACGTGCTGATTGGACGTCGATCGCGGGCTTGTTATTCGCAGGACTATCTCATCATAATGGATTATGAAGCATGGGATGGAGCCATCCATCTGTTCGACAAGAAGGATTTCCGTTATCTGGCCAGTGCGGGTACCAAGGGGCCAGGACCGTATGAACTGACCAATATGGGGTATATGTCCATTGATGAGGCCTGCCGGAAAATATATATCAGTGATAATGGCAAGAACAAGGTGTTTAGTTATGATATGGATAGCGTCATGGCCAACCCTGAAGGTTATCGTCATCAGGTGAAGGCCAGCATCCGCGATGCGCAATTCCCCAGCGATTTCATTTACATCAACGACACTTTGAGTTATGGTAGGATTATCCAACCGACGAGTGTCAGTACTTTCGATCAGATGATAGGAAAGTGGAACATGCTGACTGGTGAAATCAAAATCATCGGTGAAGCACATCCCGAAGTGCATCGTAAGCGTAGCCTGATAGATGTCTCGATGGAGAAGGGGATGATTGTGGAGGTGCATATCAACTACGACTTGATGGCTATAATGGATTTGGATGGTCGTGTGCAAACTTACGTCTATGGTCCTGACTGGACGACCAAGGGGCTCGAGACTTTCGGGAAGGTTATGATTGCTCCGAACCATATCTTGGCAGCTTATTCAGGAGATGATTGGGCAAAAGGCCGCACGGACAAGATTCATGTGTTCGACTTGGAAGGCAATTACGTGAAGACGTTGGATGTGGGATATGATATGCTGGATTGTATCTATGACAAGACTCATCACCGCCTTTTCATGATATTCAATGACGAGATTCAGTTTGGCTATCTCGATTTGAAAGGCCTTATATAATAAGGTATAAGCACGTCTTGATTGAAACGTGAAGGCATTTTTGTCCTTTCGCCTTCACGTTTTTCTTTTTTGCCTTCGCATATCTGAAGGAAAATGTGTATGTTTGCACTAAAAAGAACGAATATGGATTGTATAAAGAACCGGCGGACTATCCGCAAGTACAAGCAGGAGGATATTCCCGCCTCCTTGCTGAATGAATTGTTGGAAGAGGCTTTCCGTGCCTCGACAATGGGAAATATGCAGCTTTATAGCGTGGTCGTTACCCGCGACCCGCAGATGAAGGCCAAGCTGGCACCGGCGCATTTCAACCAGCCGATGGTGACCACTGCTCCTGTGGTGTTGACTTTCTGTGCCGACTTCAACCGTTTCAGCAAATGGTGCCGTTGCCGCAAGGCAGAGCCGGGATACGATAATCCCATCTCTTTCCTCAATGCTGCCAGCGATGCATTGTTGGTCACACAAAACTTCTGCACCTTGGCCGAGGCGAAAGGATTGGGCATTTGCTATTTGGGCACGACCATCTATAATCCCGACAAGATTGTGGAACTCTTGCAGTTGCCCGAATTGGTCATGCCGGTGGCCACCATTACAGTGGGCTATCCCGATGAATGCCCCGTACAACCGGAACGGTTGCCGATAGAAGGTATCTTGCACGAGGAAGTGTATCACGACTATACATCGGAGGATATTGACCGAATTTATGCCGCAAAGGAAGCAATGCCCGAGAACCAGCATTTTGTGACCATAAATAATAAGGAAACATTGGCACAGGTGTTCACGGACATCCGTTACAAGAAGGCCGACAATGAATTCATGTCTGAAGGATTGAAATCAACGCTGAAGCGCCAAGGATTTCGTAAGTAATGAAAAGGCGGAGGGAAACATCCTCCGCCTTTTTTTTATCTTTGTCTGAAAGAAGCTTCAATATCTTCGATTTCTGCTTTCAGTTCCTTGTCGATGCTAACTTGATCCTTGATATTCTTGCAAGCGTGAAGTACGGTTGCATGGTCGCGGTTGCCTATCAAATGGCCAATCTTGGAAGCCGAGATGTCTGTATGTTTCTTGGCTAAATACATAGCTATCTGGCGCATTTGTACTACATCGCGTTTACGGCTCTTGGAGTGAAGCACGGATTCGTCGAGCTTGAAGTGTTCGCAAACCTTACTGATGATGGTGTCGATAGTAACTGGCTTGTTCTCGATGATGCGTACTGCCTTGCGGATGATGCGTTGAGCCAGCTCGATATCGATTTCGCGCTTGAACAGGATAGATTGTGCCAACAGGGAGTTGATGATACCTTCCAGTTCGCGTACGCTTTCGTTCACATTCTCGGCAATGTATTCGATGACATTTTCAGGGATGTTCAAGCCATCGCGGTGAATCTTGTTGCGCAAGATGTTCTTGCGCAATTCCATATCCGGCTTTTCCAATTCGGCCACTAAGCCCCATTTGAAGCGGGTGAGCAGACGGTCTTCCATGCCTTGCAACATTACAGGAGCACGGTCGGAGGTCAAAATCAGCTGTTTGCCGTTCTGGTGCAGATGGTTGAAGATGTGGAAGAAAGTGTTCTGTGTTTTCGTTACACCGGCAAATTCCTGGATGTCATCAATAATCAGGACGTCGATGGTCTGATAAAAACTGATGAAATCGTTGAAGTGGTTGGTTCTTACCGAGTCGGTGTATTGTACTTGGAACAAGTGTGCCGATACGTACAATACGCGCTTTTCCGGATAGAGTTCCTTGATGCGTGTACCGATGGCATTGGTCAAGTGCGTCTTTCCCACTCCTGATGGTCCATAGAGGAAGAGGGGGTTGAATGTCTTGGCCGGATTCTTTGCTACAGTTTCGCCTACGGTGCGTGAGAATTCGTTGCTGCTACCAAGTATGAAGTTCTCGAAGTTGTAGTTTGGATTCAAGTGCGGATCCAAATCTTGCGGTGCAGGTGCCTGCATCGGATTGGGCGTCTTGTTGCCATCACGGATAACAGTTTGGGCAGGAACAGCGGGTGAACGCTTGGTTCCTTCCAGATTGACGGTTGTGCGGCTGGTCTTGTCGATGAGCACACTATACATCAACTGCGTACCTTCACCAATTTCCTTGTTGAGGGCTACGCGCAACAAATCCGCGAACTTTTCTTCCAAAAATTCATAGAAGAAAGGACTCGGAACCCCAATAGTCAAAGCCTTGTCTTCGTACTTCAAGGGCACGATGGGCTCAAACCAGGTCTTAAAAGTCATTTCGGGAACGTTGTCTTGAATTACTTGCAAGCAACGGTTCCACAATCCGACGTGCTCATTCTCGATCATATTCATACATTTATTGATAAAGCGAAACTTCTACGCTTGCAAATTTCCGAATGAATTTCTAAAAAAACAAATCTGTTTTTTCTTGCTTTTTTCGATAAAAGACTAAGTTTCTTTATTTCAGTATTTTAGGAAAACGGTTGTCGAATGTATGCTGAAGAAAAGTTTGTGTAATTGAAACCGCTTGAAAATGAAGCTTTTAAATGTTTTGCAATCGCCTTTGTGGACGTTCTTTGATAGAAAAAGAAAAGCCTTCTTCCTTGGTTATATCCTTGTGTAGGGGATTATTCAGGAAAGAAGGCTCTTCTTCTTTTATTTAGAAATTTTCTATATTACTGCTTTGTAGCCTTGTCTTTTCTTCCGAAGAGGGAGAAGTGGACGTAACGCTTAGGATGTGCTTGCAGGTCTTCGAGCAAGGAAGCTGCATTGGCGGTTGTTGCGCTTAGATTATTATATAAGGTAGGGTCGTTGAAGAGCAATCCTACGGTGTTGTCCTTGCTGTTCAGTTTGCTGGTCAAAAGCTGCACATTCTGTAAGGTTGAGTCTATCTTCTGGAAAGTCTCGGCATAGTCGATGCCTTTCAAGCTTTCGCTAATTGTACTGAAATTGTCGGCAATGGTTATCATCCGACCGGTGATTTGTGGCAGGTCGTTTTGCATCAGCTTGTTCAATTGGCGGGTTGTCACATCCAGATTGGCGGTAAGACGTTCGGTGTTTTCCAATGTGCCACGCAAAGCAGGATTGGCCAGAAGCTGGTTCAGTGAATTGAGGATGGAGTCCATTTTGGGCATCAGCTGTTCCACCTTTGGCATAATGCCTTCGGCTACACCCATCAGACCATTGTTCACGATACCTGGAAGTGTATCGCCGGGTTGGCAATATTCCTTGCTTTGCAGGTTGAGCTTCAAGTTCATCTTGACGGTGCCTAACATTTCGGTTACCAACTCACCGGTACTTCCCTTAGGGATTTGCATGCCTTTGTCCAGTTCCACTTCCACTACCACATGGCCGGGATTGGCGTGGTTGTATTGGATTTCTCTGACAAGGCCCACTTTATAGCCGCTGGCAAATACAGGGCTGGAGGTGGCCAGGCCATTGATGTCGGTGTATTCTACATAATAATAGCTCGATGCATGGAACATCCGTACACCTTTCAGGTAGTTGATACCGAAAAAGAGCATAGCCAAAGCTGCAATGCCGATAATACCTATCTTTACTTCTTTTTTCATTTTCTTCCGAGTCTTTATTAGTTATTTATCTGTTGTTCTTGAATTCCTTGATTGCTTGGTTCACGTCCACCTTCTTGCCGTCCTTGAAGGCGATGATGAAGGCTCCCTTGAACTTGGAGGCTATCTGACGCTTGGTGCGCAACACCTTATTATAATCGGTGCTTTCGCCGTATGTGTATTTGTACAACCCTTTTTCTTGATAGTGGTTCACGGGCGAGAGGCCCTTGAACTGCTTGTTGCCGGGTTTCAGTTTTTTGTCTGATGTCAATATCTGTATCTTGAATACGGGCTTTCCTTTGGAGGCCTGTGCTTGTTTCTCTTTGGCGGGTGTAGCGGTTCTCGGCTTTTCCTTGGCGGGTGCAGGTTTGCTTTCTGCTTGGCGGACAGGAATTGGCTCCTTGCTCCGTGCAGAAGGGGTGTCGTGCTGCTCTTTATAGCTTGCGAAGGCGCGGTAGATGCTTTTTGCCAAAGCATCGGTGCCGGCCTCGGTCAGCAGGTAGCGTTCTTCATCGGGAGTCGAGATGTAACCAAGTTCGATGAGTACACCCGGCATGGTGGTTTCTCTTAGCACGAGGAATCCGGCTTGATGCACGCCTTTGTCGATACGCTTGGCGGTTGTCTTGAATTGCCGCTGGATGAGGGTGGCAAAATCGACGCTCTTCTCCATATTCTTGTCTTGCAGGAACTCGAATATGATGTAGCTTTCCGACGAGTTGGGGTTGAACCCGGCATATCGTTGTTCGTAATCGCTCTCAATGAGGATGACGGAGTTTTCTTTTTTGGCCACTTCCAGATTGTCGTCGGTACGGTGGAGCCCCAATGTGTAGGTTTCCGTGCCCCGGACGGTGCGTCCGCGTGCTACCGAGTTGGTATGGATGGAAATGAAAAGGTCGGCCTTGGCGTTGTTGGCTATCTGTGCCCGTCTGTCCAGGGCTACGAAGACGTCCTTCTGTCGGGTATAGACGATGCGTACATCCTTGCAATTGTCTTGGATGAGCTTGCCCAGTTTAAGCGCGACGTTCAGGTTGATGTCCTTTTCCTTCCCCTTGCGGCCGATGGCGCCAGGGTCTCGGCCTCCATGACCGGGGTCGATGACTACGGTAAAGTCCCGTCCTTCCGCTCTTGAATGGACAAGGGGAAGGGCCGACCAGACGGCACACAGAAGGATGATTATGTAGTTTCTATAGATATTCATATATATAACAATGTGCAAAGTTAGCTATTTTTGATGAAAACTGGGCTATTGTATTCAAGATTTCTGGATTTCGGACGAAAGTTGCCATAAATCCCGACTAATGGACAAGTGAATATGTGCTGACGTTTTTAAAATTCGTGAAGGCGTTTCCTTTCAAACGCCTTCACGTTTCGTACAAAAGGTTATCGGGGTCTTCGAATAGTTTTTTCGCTCATTGCGCCATAGTTTGGAGATTATTTTGTATTATTGCAAAAAAATAAGCAAATGAATTTATGGACGCACTGACAATCATCAACAAATATTACCCCGAGGACAATGAATTGAAGCATATTCTGCTTACGCATAGCCGTTCGGTAGCCGACAAGGCTCTCTGGATAGCCGACCGTCATCCCGAACTGAACCTTGACCGCCAGTTTCTGGAAGAAGCCGCATTGTTACACGACATTGGCATTTTCTTGACCGATGCTCCCGGCATCCATTGTCACGGCACGCATCCCTACATCTGCCACGGCTACCTCGGCTCAGAACTGATGCAGAAGGAAGGTTATCCTCGCCATGCCTTGGTGTGCGAGCGTCATACCGGTGCGGGCATGTCCTTGCAGAGCATCCTTGCACAGAACCTTCCTGTGCCGCATCGCGAGATGGTGCCCGTCACACTCGAAGAGCAAGTTGTGTGCTTTGCCGACAAGTTCTTCTCGAAGACCCGTCTGGACGGTGAAAAAAGCATCGAGAGAGCCTTGAAAAGCATCTCCCGATTTGGTGAAGAAGGTATCGTTCGCTTCAATGATTGGTGTGAACGCTTCTTGTAAGCCTTAAAAATAAATTAAATTTCAGCTAAAAACATTCATAATTGGCGGAGAATGTTTAATTTTGCCCTCTTGAAGCTATAAATGTATAGGAATGACGCAAAACAAACTACATAGAATCATCCCTTTCCTGGTGTTGGTGGCCTGTTTGATGTCCGGCATCAATGCGGATGCCCAGCGTGCACGCAACCGTCGCCGGGGAATAAACGATACCATCCGGGTGGATTCGCTCGGTAAGGACACCGTGGCGCTCGATACCGTAGGGGGCAAGAAGAAGCAACCTCTGGATGCCCCGGTGGTTTATTCGGCTACTGACTCCATTGTCTTTACCGCTGGAGGCTTTGCCCATCTGTACGGACAGAGTAAGGTGAATTACGAAAAGATTGAGCTGACCTCCGAAGTCATCACGATGAATATGGACAGCAGCACGGTGTATGCACGTGGTGTGGTCGATAGTATGGGTGTAGAAAGTGGGCTGCCCGTGTTCAAGGATGGGGACACTCCTTATGAATCGAAGGAGATGCGTTACAATTTCAAGTCGAAGAAAGGCTTCATCAACAGCATTGTGACCCAACAGGGTGAAGGCTATGTGGTGAGTAAGGAAGCCAAGAAGGGTGCGAACGATGAAATCTATATGCGTTCGGGGCAGTACACCACTTGCGATGACCACGATCATCCACACTTCTACTTGAAGCTTTCAAGGGCAAAAGTACGTCCCAAGAAGAATGCTGTGTTCGGCCCTGCCCAATTGGTGGTCGAAGATGTGCCTCTGCCCATTGCCATCCCGTTCGGCTTCTTCCCGTTCAACAGCAGCTATTCGTCGGGATTCATCATGCCGACTTTTGGCGATGAAATGAACCGTGGCTTCTATCTGCGCGACGGGGGATATTACTTTGCCATCAATGACAATGTGGACTTGAAAGTGCTGGGCGAAGTCTTCACGAAAGGCTCGTGGGGGCTTTCTACCCAATCCAACTATGCCAAACGATATAAATACAGCGGTTCGTTCAATGCCAGTTACCTGGTAACAAAGACCGGCGAGAAGAATATGCCCGACTATATGGTAACCAAGGACTTCAAGTTTTCGTGGAGTCATCGTCAGGACCCTAAGGCAAGCCCTAACAGCACCTTCTCGGCCAATGTGAACTTTGCCACCAGCAGTTACGACCGCCGTAACTTGAGCAGCTTGTACAACCCGCAACAATATGCCAACAATACCAAGGCTTCCAGTGTGAGCTATTCACGAACCTTCCCGTCCATCGGGTTGAACTTGTCGAGTACGTTCAATATCACGCAAAACACCCGCGACTCTTCGTTGAGTGTCACTTTGCCCGACTTGAACATCTCGCTCAATCGCCTCTATCCGTTCAAGCGCAAGAAGGCGGCAGGCGAGGAACGTTGGTACGAAAAGATTGCCGTCCAATATACCGGACGCTTGACCAACTCCATCAGCACGAAGGATAACCTTATCTTGAAGCAAGGGTTGAGCAAGTGGAACAATGGTATGCAGCATACTATCCCCGTGAGTGCAACCTTCACTTTGTTCAAGTATTTGAATGTGGTGCCTTCGTTCAATTATACCGAACGCTGGTACACCCGAAAGGTGATGCAGAATTTTGATCCGGTGGCAAATGCGGTGGTACGCGATACCGTTAGCGGTTTCAACCGTGTGTATAACTACAACCTGAGCTTGCAGATGAACACCAAACTTTACGGCTTCTTCAAACCGTGGAAGATGTTCGGCGACAAGGTTCAGATGATTCGTCACGTCTTCACCCCATCCGTCAGCTTCAGCTATGCGCCCGACTTCGGTCAGTCACGTTATGGCTATTATGACACCTATACTTATACGGATACCAACGGCGAAGTGCGCATCGTGGAGTATTCACCTTATCAGGGAATGGCTTTCGGTGTGCCGGGTAAAGGTATGCAGAAGTCGTTCAATTTCTCGATAGATAACAATGTGGAAATGAAAGTCAAGTCAGACAAGGACACGACGGGTGTGAAGAAAATCAGTCTCATCGACCAGCTTTCGGCCAACATGTCGTACAATGCGGCGGCCAAGACTCGTCCGTGGAGCGACCTCAGCATGAACCTCCGTTTGAAACTCACCAAGAGTTATACCTTCAATATGAATGCCTCGTTTGCCACTTATGCTTATCAGTACGACGATAGGGGTAACATCGTGGTGGGCGACCGCACCGAATGGTCGTACGGACGTTTCGGCCGTTTCCAAGGTTATAGCGGTTCATTCTCTTATACACTGAACAACGATACTTGGAAAAAGTGGTTCGGAAAGAGCGATGAAGACAAGGGCAACAAGGAAGAGGATGAAGAATTCGATGATGAATACCAGACAGACGAGGAGAGGGAGGAATTAAGAAAGAAGCAATCTCAGCCTCGCAAGAAGGAACAGGCAAACATCACCGACGATGGTTATTTGGCTTTCAAGATGCCATGGTCGTTGAGCTTGAGCTATAGCTATAGCATCCGCGAAGACAAGAATAAGGAAAAGTTTAACCGCAAGACCATGCGTTATCCATATGCGTTGACCCATTCGCTCAATGCTAGTGGTAACGTCAAGTTGGGTAGCCGTTGGAATGTGAACTATTCTTCGGGATACGATTTCACGCAGAAGAAGATGTCCATGACCACCGTCAACATCTCTCGTGACCTCCACTGCTTCACCATGAGTTGTGGCTTGGTGTTCGGCCCGTTCACTTCGTACAACTTCAGTATCCGTGCGCTTTCCACAATGCTTACCGATGCCTTAAAGTGGGATCAGCGAAGCAATACGGGTAGTGCGGTTACTTGGTATTGATGCGATGTGGAAATCCTCCAATCTATGATAAAGGGAGTCTGTAAAGACCCCCTTTATATATAAGGGTAAAAAGTTGAGCATCTTCTTCAGGAACTTCAGACTTCTTGTGAATCAGTGCCTTGCGATGCCGTTCCTGCCTGAACTTCCTTTTTCTTGTAAATGATGTGTGGCACTCGTCCGTCCTTGCCTATTTTCTGCTCCTGATACCAATTTTTCAGCTCTGCAGCAGCCTTGGTCTTCAATAGCCCTGTCAACTCGGAGTATTCCGAACGGGTGATGTAACCGTGTTTGTCCAGATATTCGGTGAGCAGATGGAATCGCTCTTCGGCGGTGTATTTGTCGGACGAAGCTCTGAACGCCTTGTGTGGCGATACCCTTTCCAATTTCATTTGTAAACTGATGGCTTTTTTCAGCTCCTTGGCCGCCCGAAAACTTACGTTGTCGAAGTGGATGGACTTGGCGCGTATCTCTTCTCGGGTTGTGACCTTCCGGCTTTTCAGTGTCGTGGTGAAAGTCCCGATATTTCCCAACTTCACGTTGTATCCATTGGCCAGGTATTCCGCCAGCACATCTTCCAGAAAAGTGACTACGCCTTGCACGGTGGAGGCGTTCAGCCCCGTGTGCATCTGGGCGTGATGCATGATGTCTTTCAGCGTCTTGGTGCCGTGTGGCACCAGCTTGGGATAAAGAACGGGTGTACCTTCTGTCTCTTGTGGGCCAAGGCCCGGTTTCATGTCATATTGTGCATTCATAATCAATGGGGTATAGATGGTTTCTTTTCCAGTATGTTAAGCGTTTTTCTGCCATTTATTACTACGTCCTTTATTGGGGAATATAAATCCTTTGTCGTGAAATATATGTTTCTTATTGAGAAATATATATCCATTGGCGAAGGACGAAGTATATTAAAGCACAAATATACTTCGTTTTTTTGATATCTCGGCTTAGTTTGGGGTAAGAAAAGTGGTCTGGTGAAATATTTTAGTTCTGATTTGAAGCATTTATAACATTTGTGGCACTCCAACTGTTTGAAAATCAGTATGGAGTGCCGGAAGTGAAGGTGATTTTCATTTTGATGTCACTTGCTGAACTCCGTATGTTTATCATATTTCTCGGTTTTTATTTTGTCGTTATCTTTTGTTTGTTTATATTTGCCGTGCTATCCACGCCGAAACTTTCGTATGAAGTAAAAGGGTGGGTGGGCAGACATATATAAAGAAAGACGTTTACTACGTTTTTGTTCTTGACTTATCAAAACTTAGGAACTTTTGAATACCCGTCAAGACAGGAATAGCGGTAGATGTCTGCGTGGTATGTTTATACCCTCTCTGTGCGCCTTCCCTAAACCGGGAGGTGTGCAGGGTTGTTATATAGACATCGGCGTGGGCTTCTGTGTTATTTGTTTACGGGTATGGGTTTCCTAAGACCTTGATAAGTGAATGAATGGCGGGTACAGATTCCCACGTTTTTTCTTTTTTATGCCTTTCATCATTTGCTAACGTTAAACCATTCGGTTTGGGGAGTCTGCTGGAATTTTGTTGTGAAGTATGAAGAAGTATGTTTTCTTTTTGCTATGTACTTTTTGGGGATACTTAGGCAATGCGCAGATAGTCAACTCCTTGGATTCCATGCGTCAACAGTTCGAGCAGGATGTGGCACGTATGCGTGCCGACTTTGAGGCATACGAGGCACAGGCGCGTGCCGATTATGATCGATATGTACAGTCTGTCAAGAGCGTTTGGGGTGGAGATACAATTGTTGATAATACCAAGAAGGTATGGGTGGAATACGGTAACGATTACCGTTCACGTTCGATTGTTGATTTTGAGAGAGGCGGGATAGACGTGGAAATCGCTGTAGATGAATCGGAAAAACAGGATACTTCTTTGATTGATGCTCGTTTGGTGGCGGCTGTCCGTCGGATGCTGGATAGCCGTGGCTCTACATGTCCCTATCCATCGTCGGTCGATGTTTCTGTGCCTTTGACGGATAAACCTATATTGGATGGGCTGGTTGATTTTTCCTCTTTTGATATGACTGCTTCTTCGGAGGTTTCCGGGGTGTTGCCGAAAAGCAAACGTCCGGTTCCTCCCAAACCGACAGTCAAGGGAAAGATACTGGATACCGCTCGACGTTCCGAAGTACGTGATGTGGAGAAGAAGGTAGTGAAAAAGGAAACTTCAGAAAAAACGTTGGCTGAAAGAAGGAAAGAAAGTCGTGAAAAAGCTTCCCGAAAAAAAGAAGCATTGGCTGTGGAATCCGATAAGCCGTTGATTGCTAGTAAAATAGTAGCTCAAAGCAAGAAGAAGATAACAGGTGTCAAAGGTGCCGACGGAAAATCCCGTCAAGTAGTCCAGATTCAAATGAATTTGGTTTCTGACAACTTGTCCCGTAATGCAGCTTTGTATAAAGACTTGGTGGCAGAATTTTCCAACAGATTCCAAATTGAACAGCCCTTGATTTATGCCATTATGGAACAAGAATCGGCTTTCAATCCGCAAGCCAAGAGTTGGGTCCCTGCATACGGGTTGATGCAATTGGTGCCTAAGTCGGGTGGAGCGGATGCATATCGTTATGTATATCACAAAGATTGGATTCCTACACAGAGCTATTTGTTCAACCCAAGGAACAACATCGAATTGGGGACAGCTTACCTTCGTGTCTTGATGAATCAGTTCGCTTCCGTTTCTGATATACATTGCCGTCGGTTATGCGTAATAGCAGGTTACAATACGGGGGCGGGTAATGTGAGCCGTGCCTTTATTGGTACAACCAATTTGGGCAAAGCTTTCTCGCACATTGAAAGTTTTGATTATAACGGTTTGTACAATCATCTGATAGCCAATTTGCCGCATTTGGAAACGAGGAACTATGTGGTAAAAGTTACACAGAGACGTGAAAAGTATTTAAAGGAATAGGAGGGGATTATGTATTGTCCGGAATGTGGTTATAAGATAGAAGATAAGGATGCGCTCTTTTGTCCGGAGTGTGGAACGAAAGTAGATGAGGAGATGGTACAGGCTGAGCCAAGGTCTCATTCCCAGTCACTTTATGGAATCATATTGACCAACGTTTCCCTCCTGGCACAGAAGTTCAAAGTCTCGGAAAGCGATGTCCATACCTGCTTGGAACATTTTATTCAAGAAAAAGAAAAGTTCGGTGTACATTATCAATTGGTGGATGTATCGTGTTATGCCTATCGCAAGAAAAACATACTGGGGTTTCCGAAAAAGCTTTGTCTGAAAGGACAAGCTTCTGTGTGGACTTGTATGGATGTGCTGATGGATATACATAATGAGGAGGTGAAAGAAGAAAAGCCTTTGTCACGATACCTTTTTATTATAGGGGGAGATGATATTATACCGATGCCTTGCGTCCGTCATTTTGCAAATGATTGTCCGGATGCAACGATTGATACGGATATTCTTTATACTTATCCGTATGGAGAGAAAGCCCTTGCTATGTTGGAGGAAGGCACCTTGTTTGAGTGGAATCCGCTTTTCGTGGTAGGAAGGCTTCCGATAGAGAAAGATACATCAATGGAAGATTGGTGTGGGTATTTGGAACGTGTCCTGAAAAATTCTGGTGGTATTCCGGCAAAAGGGGCATATGCACAATGTGACCCTAATTGGAAGAGCGTATCGGCCACGGTGGCCGATGGCCTGATAGAAAACGATTGGTTGAGAAATCTGGATGGACATCTGCCCAGTGATTATTATTTCCGTCGTCTGATTCTTTCTCCACGGATAGATGCCGGAAGTGTGGAACAGGTGTTCCGCCCTGATGCTTCCTTATATTATTACAATCTTCATGGTTCCGATGTGCTGGAGGAAAGGGCCTATTTTGGCCGTACAACAAGTAAGTTGAGCGATTTCCCTGTTTTGTACCCAGAACACATGAGTACTTGCACCTCTCCTAATATCGTGGTTTGTGAAGCCTGTTATGGGGCTCGTTTTATAGGATTGGACAAATGGCATAGTATGTTGCTTGCCTCAATATATTCAGAAACATTGCTTTATGTGGGTGCGTCGCGTATAGCATGGGGAGCGGAAGACCCTCATTTTATGACTGGATACGAAGTGTTGATGCCTCAATGTGCAGATGTCGTAGCCCATACATTTATGGATATGCTTATGCAGGGATATTCTTCTGGAGAAGCTATGCTTTTGGCTCGAATGAACCTTTTGGAGATGGAATACACTCCCCATGCATTGGCCAGTGTTGTAGAATTCAATCTTTTTGGCGACCCGTCTTTGGGTATGGAAGTGCCGTTGAAAGCAACCCTTGATATGTCTGCTTATAAAATGGTTCGAAAAGGATATGTAATGAAAGTATTGGGGGCTGTTGAGGAGAAATCCTATGCTTCTCCACTTCAACAGGTTCGTCAAATAGTGGATGGCAATATAAGGCAGATTCATTATGAAATCAGTCGTTATCTTTACCGGTTTTACGGAATAGAACCAAGAACATCTTGTAAGGTATGCAAACTGGAATTTTTGGATGGTAGGGAAGAATTGAATTTTGCTTATAAGATTTCTTCCGAGGAGGTACGGCCGACAGAATACGTTGTAAGGGCTACTGGAGAGGGAAAAGTGAAAAGTGTAATTGTAACCAAATGAGTATAACTAAAAAATAATATACTATGAATTGTTCGAGATGTAATTCAGAACTTCGTCCAGGTGCTAAATTCTGTACCAAATGTGGACAAAAAATAGAAACACAGTCAGTATGTCCTCAATGTGGAATGCTATTGAAGGCAGGTATAAAGTTTTGTAGTCAATGTGGATTCCGTATAGCCGCATCTGACGTTTCAACCAAGTCAATCGACTCCAAGGCTTCGACTCCTTATGTCGCTTCGGATATGAAGGTAGCCAAAGGACGTATTTATTGGAATGTGCAGCCAGGACAGGTGGCACGTGTCATTGATGAAGCTGAATTTGAATCCTATCATAAGATACAGGGAGTCATTGTGCCGGAAGGAACAACGGCTTATATCCGTGCGAATGGTCATACTGTTGCTTCTATAAGCGGAGGTACGTATGATTTTATGGATCCGGAGGATATGTATAGTCCGATTGTTAAGTCTATCCGTAAGAGTTGGCGGATGGTTGTCGGATTGTTTGCGAAGAAGAAAGAAATGGGAGTGGAACCTACGGCAGAAGAAGTCTATATGCATCAGCAAAAGATTGTATTGGAGAATGCGAAGAAAGGTGCGGCCTTCTCTGTCATTATCTTGCTGGATAAGGCTTTTCCTTTGACGATTGGGGCAAAGCATGCTACTTTGGATGCATATAAGGATTTTGTCCCGATGGAGATTCAGACTCGTTATCTGAAAATGTCCGTTGGGGTAAATGCGTATTTCAAGATTGCAGATCAGGAAAGATTTATCGTCCATTATTTGACGGATAAGCATTGGCTAAGTTCTGCATTGTTGGCAGATGAAATGACGGATTTAATCCGTGTTACATTGCAGGATGCTTTATATGATGTCGAATTATCTTCCAATAGGATACCGAAAGAATTACATTCGCTATTGAAAGACAGAATCAATGCAGTCGCTGCCGAGTCTTTCTTTGGTGTGGCTATTGTACGTATAGTTGAAATATCTGCAGAAAATGATGCTCTGAAGCGTTTTGCTGAATTAAGTCAAGAACTTTATATAGAAGAAAAGGAACTTGATTATATGCGGCGTACCAATGATTTCAAAAATCGTTTGGCCGATGAAGTCAATGCACAAAGTATTCATGAAGCCACTACCGATTTGGAACTGGTTCGTCAATTGAATGTAATCAACCGTAACAGGCAGAATGAAGAATTGCTTAACGAGGATGAATTGGCTAAGTTCAAACATTTGTTGATGAATGAACGCATAGTTCGTGAAGCTCGCAATAACAATGAACGTGACGCAGCTTTGGCCGAAATGGAAAAGACAGGTTTGGTACGTTGGGAAGAATTGGATGTGCTCAAACATCAAGCTATGACAGGAAAATATCAGCGTGGTATGGCCTTGACTATGATGCAACTTCGTGATGGAATAGAGTTTGAACGTGTTCGATTGGAAGGTGAGGCAGATAAAGCTGCAATGATTGTGAAGAAAGAATTGGAACTTCAAGGGTTGCGCAATGAATATGATGACAGCCGTTTTTATAAGGAACTGGATAAGCAACGTACGGTAGAAGAGACCAAATTAGGACTGGAACAGCGTAAACGTGATATGGATTATAATGACGTGAAGCGGCTGCATGAAATGAAACGTGAAGATGATGAAACGCAGTTCCAGCAGTTCTTGGCGATGAATGAAGCGGCTGAACGTTCACAGGAAAACCAACGCAGACATGAGGCGGAAATGGAACAGAACCGTTTGAAGAATGCGGAAGAAATGGAACGGTTGAAATGGGAAAATGCACAAAACCTTTCGGATGAAAAGGTGTGGGCTTTGAGCGGCGGTGAAGGTGCAGTGGCATATGCACAGAATAAGTATAATGCAGACCGTGAACGTGAAATGGCCGAGCGACTGGAACTTCAACGTAAGGAACAGGAGGCGCGCTTGGATGCAGAGAGAGCTGACAAAGATGCTGACCAACGTGACACTAAAGAACGGATGTTTGATATGATGAACAATATGATGGCGATGGCAGGAGGTATTCAAGCACAAAGGGCAGAAGACCGCGATCGTCGTGTCCAAGAGAAAATGGAGGAAAAGGAACGCCAACTTCGTGAACGTGATGAACGTATTCGTCGTCAGGAAGGGCGCATGGATACAGCATACGATCGTGCCTTGGATTATACAACCCGTACTACGGCTTCTTCCAGACAGCCGCAATATGAAGTGCATATACAACCGGTATCACAACCAGATTCAATAAAGATGGCGGTGTGTCCGGAATGTGGTACTTCTTTGGAGGAAGGTGCTGCTTTTTGTGAGAACTGTGGAAGCTCGGTAAAGTAAAGAACAACTAAAAAGATGATTATGGAAAAAGAAAAACATTGTCCTGAATGTGGTGAATTGATAGGTGAGGATGAACGGTTTTGTAGTAATTGTGGTACAGAATTGTCACAAGAAGTCGTTGCTGATAATCCCGTAATAGGTTCTGGTGCCCGTGCTAATATTATGGGCGGTATTAATAAAACGGTTACTACCCACCATAATGTAAATACATCGAATGTAGATAATTCTTCAACAGTCAATCACAATACCACTTACGTGATGAATGAAAAGAAGACGGAATATTGTGAAGTTTGTGGAAATTCGTTGGAAGAAAAACATGCCCGTTGTCCCAAATGTGGAAAAGAAATCTGTTTGGAATGTAAAGTGAAGGGTAAGAATCGCTGTGTGGAGTGCGAGAAAAAGGCCGTGGATGATTATCGTGTTGCTTTTCAACAGTTTTTGTTGGCTTCCAATGGTAATATTGGTTCTGCAGGACGTCAACTGATGAGTCAGAAGGCGAGAGATTTGGATGTGGAAGATGTGAGAGACGGTATTGAGAAAGAATTGTTAGCCTTTTATCAGTCAGTTCCTAAAGCTATTCAACCTGAAGTGATACCAACGACTACCGTTGCTGTTGGTGAAACGAAAGTGGGGGCGAAGGGTGGCTATACATCGGATGGGCGTAAAGCGATACAATCAAACAAGAGTAATAATACGATATGGATGTTGATTGTTGGAGTCCTTGTTGTCATTATCGTTGCTTTTGTTCTTTTAAATGGAGAAAAGAAGGGTAAGGATGCTCCCGCTATTGTATCGACGGAACAGGTTCAGGAAAAACAGGAAAAACAATCTGATGCTGTGAATCCAATAGATACAAAAGCATCCAAATCCGTTGCGTCAAAAGAACAACAGGCTGCCGTAAAAACTCAGATACAGCAGCAGACGATTCCTGAAACAGATGCCAATTACGATGCCGGTATGAAAGCCTACGAAGCAGGAAACGGATTGGATGCTGTCAATGCCTTTAAAAAATCGGGTAGTGCCAAGGCATACTATATGTTGGGACTCATTTATGAAAACGGTTGCGGCAATGTAGGTAAGAATGCTATGATGGCTAGAAAGAACTTTAAAAAAGCTGCTCAAATGGGTAGTGAGGAGGCGAAAGCGAAATTATAACAAATGAAGTATATTAGGATGATGTGAAGGTATTGTAATAATCAGAGGGATATTATTCTTTCGGAATTCACATTGACTGATGTCTTATATTTATTAACTTTTAAATGATAGAATTATGGTTCGTAAATTTATGATTGTAGCCGTTTTGGCTATTGTTGCATTAGCGGTAAATGCACAAAAACCTGTTGTGTATGCAGGAACGTTTTATAAGTCGGATAAAATATCTGAATCGCATGCTCTGCAAGTACGTTCAAGTATTGTTTCCGGTATTGTTGATACACAGCGTTTTGATGTGAGAGATACGGATTCGGACAAGCAGTTGGCAGCAGAATCGGAACGTCGTGCATCGGAAGAAGCAATGTCGGATGAAACGGCACGTACGGAAGTAATGGCGGAATTGGCTGCAAAATATCTTCTTTATGGTTTTATCACAGAATGTGATGCCGTGAAATCAACAACGGAAGGTGGATTTGCTTATCAAGGAAATGTGGCATATACGGTAAAAGTGGTAGAAACAGCGACAAAGAAGGTTATTGCTACAAAGGATTTTAAACTGACTGGCATGCTTTCCGGTGGTGGAGATACACCTGATGAAGCAATTACAGATGCTTTGAAGCAAGTGAAGAATCAAATGAAGAATTTTGTGGATGAAAACTTCAAATTGAAAGCGGTAATTCTTGGTGAGGGTTTTGAAGTGAAGAAGGGTAAGGAAATAGTTTCTTGTTTGATTACAATGGGTAGTGACCATGGTGTTGAAAAGGGACAACGTTTGGACGTTTCTGTAATCAATATCATTGCAGGTCGTGAAACTAATAAAGTTATTGGCCAGATTACTATTCAGGAAGTTCTGGCAGGTGATTTGTCGCAATGTAAGGTAACTAAAGGCGGTGAAGAAATCTTGAAAGCCATGAATGATTATCTGAAAATTAAGGATGAAGACCCTGCAAATGCAAAGGAACTTCAAGTTGTAACCAAGAAGCAAAGTGGTTTCAAGAACTTGTTGAAGCAAGGTGCGGCTATGTTCTAAAAGAATAATAGAATAAGATTTAAATTTAGTAATCCCTCATATTGCTGTTCCTGAGAAATGGAACAGCAATATCTAAAAATAATAAATTGCTATGAATAAAAGAATATTACTTTCTTTCTTGATGTTTTCCGCTTGTCTAATGGTATGGGCGGACGATTACTTACAAGTGGTATCTCTTCTTTCTACAAGTGGAGGACAAGCAACGTTTGTGTCTGCCGGTATGGCTGCCGATAAGAAGGAGGTTGAGATTAATGCAGCTAAATCGGTATTCTACACCTTGTTTTACCAAGGTGTTACAGGTATAAACGATGGAAAGCCTTTGGTGAATAAAGATAATAAATTATATACAAATTCATATTTTAATTCAACGGGGCGTTATAGCTTTTATGTGGTGTCTGTTGTAGAAGCGGAGAAACCGAAGAAAGTAGCAGGGAATTATCGTGCAAATTATAATGTGACAATTTATATCAATCGGTTGATAAATGACTTGACAACAAATAAGGTTCATGTCAAGAATTTGACTGTCGATGATATTGATGAAACGGAGGCTTTGACCAAACCAACGATAACCGTTGTACCTTTTCTGAAAGATGGTGAAAGTTACGCTGCGGTTTTGGAAAAGGATTATGACCGTCGAATTGCTGTCAGTCGGGTTCAAAACGGATTTGAGTCACGAGATATAACAACGATAGACTTCTTGGCGAAACTTCAAGCTGAAAAACGTCAGCAACATTATGAAGAGAATGCAGCGGAGTCGAATGACCGTAGTTTGCTTTTGTCTTCTGGAGCAGATGTATATGTAACCGTGGATATTCAAAAAGAAACTTCTGCAGCTGGAGCAAGGGTCTCTTTGATAATGAAAGCTTACGAAAGAGTTTCTGGCGATGTGTTGGCATCGAAGGATGGTTGGACAAATCGTTTTCGAACAACTGCGACAGATGCACTTTGTGGATATGCTGTTCAAGATTTGTTGCCGTCATTCTTGGATGATATATGTAAGAACTTTACACAACGCATCAGCCAGGGTAGTCGTGTAGTTCTTCGATTTGCTATTGATGGGGCATCTACAATGACTATGAGCACTTCTGCAGGGCCAAACAATTATTCATTGAGTAATATTATTCGACAATGGGTGCGCAAGAATGCTTATAAGGGGAAATATCATTTGCAGGGTATAGTTGATGAATCTATGATATTTGATTATGTGACAATTCCTCCAAAGGATGCGGATGGCTTGTTGATGGATGCAGCACAATATGCATTCTTGTTGGAATCCTTCTTGAAGGAAGAGAACAATATCAATTGTTCTTCACGCATAGAGGGTAATACGATATTCTTCACAATCTTTGATTAAAGGAACGATTATGAGACATTTGCAATTTTTCCTTTATTTTTGGGTGATGGGAGTTTCCGTGATGTGGGCACAGATTCCAGCGTGGATTGTTTCTCATCCTGTATCTGAAAAGGAATACATTGGTATAGGTATGGCACCTCTTTCGGATGCTGACTATATGAAAAAAGCGACCCAAAATGCGTTGGCTGATATTGCTTCGCAAATATCCATAAAGTTAGAAAACAACTCTTTCCTACATACGGTGGATGTGGACGGAAAAGCGCGTGATATGTTTGAAGATAAAATTCAAAGTTCTATGGTTGCTTGGATGGAAGGTCAGGAGTTGAAGGAAACTTATCAATCTAATGATAATTATTATGTGTATTACTCTTTGGATAAAAAGGTTTATGCCCGTAATTCAGAATCGCGTAGAAAACAAGTCGTTCAAATAGGGTTGGATTATTTACAGAAGGGGCGAGAAGCAGAAAGTATGATGAATCTTGCGCAGGCTGTCCAACTTTATGGTAAAGGCTTGGAAGCAGTAGAGCCTTGGGTGTTTATGGATTTGATGAATGATGGAGTTAATATACCGACAGAGTTATATCACGCTTTTGTCAATGTGTTCAGTAATATGACAATCACGACCAATGTGGTGCAAGTGGAAGGGGAGGCATTCAAGGCTATATCGATACCTCTTGCAGGATGCTTGTCGAAGAATGGTGATGTGGTACCCAATGTGAAACTGAAGGCATATTTTGTGACGGGTGGAGGAGCTGTGTCGGAACCAATTGAAACCGACCATACCGGTACGGCAGAATTTTATGTAACCAATATCACTTCCAAAGAAGGCGTACAGGATTTACGTATTTCAATAGACGATTCATTCATACAAGCTTTGCCTGATAGTTATCGCCAATTGCTACAGAATCAAGTATGGCCTTCTGCCAAAGTTACAGTTTTGTTGAAAAGTGTACCAGTAACGGCATACTTATATATCAATGACGAAAATGATTTGGAAGGGATAGAAAAGCGAATCAGTAGCCTATTGACAAACAACCACTTTACAATGTCGGAAGATTCGGATGCATCTCAAATCTTTATTGATTTGACTACAAAAATGGAGTTGGGAAGTGTGGTGAAAGGTGGAATGTATGATTTGAATACTTGTTATTGTACTTTTATCCTTAAATTCTACAATAATAAAACGGAGCAATTGTTGCTTGATTATTCGGTGAATCAGGTTAAAGTTCTTTCGCCTGTTCATAAGAGTGCTGAAGAAACTATTGCCATGTGTATTCGTGAAGTGATGAAACGGGTGAACAGGGAATTGCCCAATCGTCTAAAGAAATTGAATCTTTAAAAATAAGAATATATGAGAACTTTTGTTTTTTATGCCGTAATGGTATTAGGTGTAATGGGTTTAAGTAGTTGTGGTTCTTCAAAGAAGGTAGAGAAAAGCCCGATTGAAACTTTTGTGATGCCTTGCTCGGATTTGGTGAGTGGTAATGGTGTCCTCCGTGCTTGGGGATCGGGAAAGTCAGACAATGAAACGTCTGCTCGTAAAAAAGCACAGATGGTTGCTGCTTCTGAATTGGCTGCCATGTTGGAAAGAACTGTAAAATCAACGACAGAAGACTATACAGGGAATTTGTCGGAAAGCGATATGGGAACTTCTAAGACTCTTTTAATAGAAAAGACGAAGGTGACTACCGAAAAGTTTTTGAAAGGAGCTGCGATAGTATGCGACCGATGGACAAAAGATGAAGCAACAGGTCAATACACCAATTATCTTGTGATGGAATTACGGGGTGAAGAATACTTAAATGCGTTATATGTAGAATTAAGTAATAATGGTAATGCATCGGTTGATAAAGAATTATTAAAGAAGTTGTTCTTTAAATATATTGAAGAAAACATTAATAAATAAATGATGAAAGTAGGAAAATATTTATATATAGGGTTGATGGCGTTATGTTTGGGCGCATCGTGTGCTGATAATGAGACTCCCGAGACACAAGGAAAGGAAGAAAACAAGCAGGAGGGAGAAGGTGAGGAAATAGTTTCTGTGTATATTCCTGGTGTTGTCACAGAAGATGGTTATTATGCTGCTTTATGGGTTGATGGGAAAGCCCATTTTGTGGGAACATCGGTCGAACAGGATTTTCAAACTGCACCTGTTTTATCAGCCCCTAGTGTGTTGAACTCATTTTGCATAAATGGAAATGACGTGTATATAGCCGGACATACAACGTCTGCTCCTGGCGTTATGGATTATTATGAAAATGCGACAATTTGGAAGAATGGGACAATTATCTTTCAAGAAGAACAAACAAATTCTGTAATAAATGACATTTGTTCTTCTGGGTCGGATGTTTATGCTGTAGGACATATAAATGGTTCTGCTTTTCTTTGGAAAAATGGAAAGTCTGTTTCATTACCAAATGAATTGAATGATGGAAAACTAATTTATCCTAATGCTGTTGCTGTATCTAATGGTGATTGTTATATTATGGGAACGGCAATGTATAAAAGTTATCCTGCGGAATATAAAACGTTTCTCTGGAAAAATCAAGAACTTTTAGATTTCTCATTGGATGGTTCCGGTTTGTGTCTTGCAGTGAAAGGAGATGATGTTTATTGCTTATTTGAAAAGGATGATAAAACCTATCTGTCAAAAAATGGAGAAATTACTGATGTAGGTCTCAAGACTTGGACAGGATTTGCTGGACCACATTTTCAAACCCTTTTTGTAGATGGAGAAGATGTGTATATCGTTGGCCAGCAAAATGGTATAGCCAAGATTTGGAAAAACGGGGTAATATCTTTACTGACAACAGAAGAGAATGTGTGCGCATTAACTGGTATTTATGTATATGATAAGGATGTCTATGTGGTTGGTTATGATTTTGTTTATGATGAAAATCAAAATCAGAGTACTGTGATGAAACTGTGGAAGAACGGAAAGGAGAATGTCATAGATCATTCATGGTCACATGCTTATCCGTTTGGAATCGTAGTTGCTTCTAAATGGATAAAGTGAAAAAGCGCGTAACTTGCGAAATCTACAAAATGAAAAAAGGTCATTCTTGATGTTGACAATCAGGTAGAAGGCCGGCTTTTCGTGTATGAATTACCTTGATAGAATCTTTTATTTTGGCTATAAATAGACTTGCGGCACTCCAACTGTTTGAAATTCAGTATGGAGTGCCGTAAGTGATAAAGTGAAGGATGTTATTTTACGATGTCTAACAATACGTTGCCTTCCACATTCAGAACCTTGATACGGAGTTCACCTTTCTTTTTCTCAATAATCATCACCGTTGCATTTCCCAATTTGTTTCCACCTCCGATTACAACCGGATAGTTGTTCTTCAATGTGCCTTTGGGGTGGTAAGCGAACTTGTGGGTATGCGCGTTGATAGACACATGGAAGGGAGCCTTGCGAAGTAATGGTTCCCACAAATCCCAGCATAAATTGTCGCATCCGTACAGGGGAATGTGGTGTATCAGGATTCGCTTGTCGGCTTTCTTGAATTCTTTTGATTTCAACTCTTCCTTGAGGAAGCCTGCTTGGTCTTGACGTAGTTGGGTAAAGTCGTTTAGGTCGTAATAAACGGGGGTTGAGTCGGGTTTGTCTTCTCCGCAGTCCAACATTACGATACGGGTGTCGCCCCAGTTGAAGGCTCCGTAGGTCTTTCCTCCTACATAGTCCATGTGTTTTCTTAAACCTACAGAATAGGCATTGCGGATTTCATGGTTTCCTCGCATAAAGAGGGTGGGAATAAGGTTACCGCCTACGCCTTCGGTCAGTTCCTTGACAAAACGGGTGGCTTGAGCGTGGTTAATAGGGTCGTCGATGCAGTCGCCGTTGAATATCACGAAGTCGTAATCTATTTGCTTGACTTGTTTGAGTAATGCTTGGAATACGGCACTTCGTTGATGCAAGTCATTGAATATGACAGCGGTAAATGAATCTGTATCTGTTGCGGGCATAGTGAATGAATGGAATTCCGACTTGGCAGTGTGACCAAACTTCTTGCTATATGCCTTGTATTGGAGTATTTCCTGCGAGCATACTCGGTAGTAATAAGTCTGTCCGGGAATAAGTTCTTCGAGCCGGATTTTGTGGATGCTTTCGTTGAACTCTGCTTGTCCGTCTATCAGCAGTCGTGCGCGGCTTAACAGGGTGGTATCCGTGCCATATTCTACCCAACTGTAAGTCGGGATTGAGGTTTCCCACATGATGGTCATGCCGTTATTCGCGGGATTCTGCAAATAGGGCCGGGTAAGGAAGATCTTGTCTGCTTTTATGGCTGTACGCAGTTGGACGGTTAGAGGGCGATGGTCCGACGCTAAGGGCTCTTCATGTACTTGTGCTGAAAGATTGGCGAAATTATTCGTACGATGTTTCCATACGGCAATGTAGTCGATGGTTTCTGTTGGTTCGGGAGCAGGGAAGGTTGGCTTTTTGAGATTGGTTAGCACTTGAAAATCTTGTTGTAAAGCCTTGATGAACTTGGAATCGGGCGTGTCGTTCAAGTCGCCGGCCAAAAAGTAGGGCTTGTCGCTCTTGCCTACACTTTTCTTGATGATGTCCAAAGAAGCCAAACGGTCTTCTTCTGTCAATGAAAGGTGGGTGCAAGCAAAGAAATAATCCTCGAATTCTGCGACCATAAGCATACGGGCCTCTTCACGTCCGGGGAGGGGATAGCTGTGGATGTCGAGAGGCTTTTTACGTGACAGGATACCGATGCCATATTTACCGCCTTGGAAAGAGATGGCGGGTGCATAGCTGGCGTGCATCTGTGTACGTTCGGCAATTTCGTTCAATACAAACTTCTGCCCGCTACGGGTGGTCATACTATCCAATTCCTGGATTGCCACCACGTCGGGGGCTTCGTTGGAAATGACATTGGCTATACGCTGAAAGTTGCAAACACCATCCATACCTTTGGCATTTCTGATGTTGTAAGTCATTAGCTTTAAATAGTCTTGCGAAAAGGCGGAGATTGCCATTGCAAGCATACATAAGAATAAACAGGTCTTTTTCATGGTATGTGAATTGTAAATGAATTATCCTCTGCTGTCGGCTCCCCACATCATCTTGTCTCGAAGTGTGTGGAAGAATATATGGTTAGGCCGTTTTACTACCTTTATATTATAATCGGCCTTGCGGATGACAAGGCGAGTTCCTTCGCGGCAAGTCTCGCTCCGGCCGTCGATGGCCACCAGGAAGTTATGGCTTCGGCTTTCCACATCCAGCGTGATTTCCCAATCGTCGTTGATGACAATGGGGCGGATGTTGAGGCTGTGCGGAGCGACGGGCGTGATGGCGATGGTGTTGCTATGTGGAACGATAACTGGCCCTCCGATACTTAATGAATAAGCGGTGGAGCCTGTTGGGGTAGCTATAACCAAACCGTCGGCTTGATAGGTGGTGAGATAGGCTCCATTGATGGACGTGTGAATGGTTATCATGGAGGAACTGTCGCGCTTCAAAACGGCTATCTCATTCAAACCGAATGGGGTGCTTTTCAGTGGTTGCCCTTCGCTGGTGACTTGTAGTACGCTGCGGTCTTCTATCTTATAATTGTTCTTGTAAATGTCCTCGAACGTTTCTTCCAGTTCTTCGGGAGAAACATCGGCCAAAAAGCCGAGGCGTCCGGTGTTGATGCCTAAGATAGGGATGTTCTTGTTTCCTACATGGCTGGCCGCTTTCAGGAAGGTCCCGTCACCACCCATGCTTAATACCATGTCGGCTTCAAAGTTATCTTCTTCAAATGTGCCGGCCACCCGGATGTCCATTTTTTGCTCCTTGGTGAGGAACTGGAAGAACTCTTTTTGAACATATACTTCTGCCTGATACTTTTCCAGTATGGAAAGCAGACGGAGTACATGCGCCGATTTCTTAGCTTGATAAACGTTGCCGAAAAGGGCAAATTTCTTGGGATGTATATTCATTTAGTTTATTTTATCTATCTTTTATGGTTCAAAATGAGGTACAATTTCATAAAACGTGCTAACTTTGCACATTAATAATGCAAAGATAATAATATATTTGTTTACGATGACAAAGTTAAGTGTAAATATAAACAAGATTGCTACGCTTCGAAATGCTCGTGGCGGCAATAATCCCGATGTGGTGAAGGTAGCATTGGATTGTGAGAAGTTTGGTGCAGAAGGTATAACCGTTCATCCTCGTCCGGATGAAAGACATATCCGCAGAAGCGATGTGTATGACTTGCGTCCGTTACTTTCTACTGAATTTAATATTGAAGGATATCCAAGTAAGGAATTCATCGACTTGGTATTGAAAGTAAAGCCTCACCAGGTTACTCTTGTTCCTGATGCACCTGACCAGATTACATCGAATGCCGGTTGGGATACCAAGACAAATCTTTCGTTCCTTTCGGAGCTGATGGATACGTTTGGCGGAGCAGGAATCCGTACATCCATTTTTGTGGGTACGGACATTGAACTGATAGAATATGCAGCCAAGGCAGGTGCTGACAGAGTGGAACTTTATACAGAACCTTATGCAACCCTTTATCCTACGAATCCGGAAGCGGCCATTGCTCCGTTCGTCGAAGCGGCAAAGGCAGTGCGTAGCTTGGGTATGGGCTTGAATGCCGGACATGACTTGAGTTTGGTGAACTTGAAGTATATGCACGACAACATTCCTTGGCTGGACGAAGTTTCTATCGGCCATGCACTGATAAGCGATGCCTTGTATTTGGGATTGGAAAAAACAATAGAAGAATATAAAAACTGTCTCCGATAATGATGAATGTCTTTTTACAGGCCGCTTCGTTGGCCGATACGTTGGCCGGAGGAAATCCGGTACTTACTCCGCTTGCTTCGGGAGAGCCACAAATGAATCTTTGGGAAATGGCCATGAAGGGCGGTTGGATTATGGTCATTCTGGCATTGTTGTCCGTCGTATGTTTCTACATCTTCTTTGAACGTTTGGCTTTTATCCGCAAGGCTGGAAAGGAAGACCCTCTCTTTATGGAACGTATCCGTGATTACATCCGTAGTGGTGAAGTGAAGTCGGCCATAAATTATTGCCGCATAACCAACACACCGACGGCACGTATGATTGAAAAGGGCATTACCCGTATGGGACGTCCCGTAGCTGATGTGCAGGCAGCCATTGAAAACACAGGTAACATCGAGGTAGCCAAGTTGGAAAATGGGCTTCCCGTAGTGGCAACCATCTCAGGCGGTGCGCCGATGATTGGCTTTTTGGGAACTGTGACCGGTATGGTACAGGCTTTCTGGGAAATGGCTAATGCCGGTAACAATATTGACATCACCTTGCTTTCCGGTGGCATCTACGAAGCGATGATTACAACCGTAGGTGGTCTCGTGGTTGGTATTGCCGCTATGTTCGCTTACAATTATCTGGTGACTCGAGTGGATAAGGTGGTAAGCCAGATGGAAGCACGTACTATGGCGTTCATGGACTTGTTGAACGAACCCGAACAACAAAAGTAATTGCGTATGGCATTGAAAAGAAGAAACAAGATATCGCCCAACTTCAGTATGGCGTCCATGACGGACATCATATTCTTGTTGCTGATATTCTTCATGATAACCTCGACCATGGTTTCGCCCAATGCCATCAAGGTATTGCTTCCTCAAGGTAAGCAACAAACGTCGGCAAAACCGCTCACCCGGGTAATCATCGACAAGCAACTCAACTATTACACCGCTTTCGGCAACGAAGATGAGATGCCGATTGCTTTGGAAGACCTGCCGACGTTCTTACAGGAATGTGCAGAGAAAGAGCTGGAAATGTACGTGGCCCTTTATGCCGATGAGGCAGTGCCCTACCGGGAAATAGTGAGAGTGCTGAACATTGCGAACGAAAACCACTTCAAGATGGTGTTGGCTACCCGCCCGCCGGAGAAGAAACGATAAGGAAATGAAGAAAAACAAAGTAGCAGGTTTGGTAGGTACATTCGTACTTCATGCCATCGTCCTTGTCTTGCTTTTTCTGATAGCCATCAGTAAACCCAAGGCACAGGAAGAAGGTGGTGTACCTGTTATGCTCGGAAATATGGAGGTGGCACAAGGGAATGCAGATCCTTATACCTTGACGGATGTGGATATCCTTGAGCAACCTGAATTGCCGACGGAAGTAACCGCACCCGAGCCGGTGCCTACTCCTCCCGTCGAGCAGGAAATGATAACCCAGGAAGATGAGCCTACTGTTGCCGTGCCCAAGAAGGAAACTCCAAAGCCGAAGCCAAAAAAGGAAATCGTGAAGGCAAAAAAAGAAAACGTGAAGGCGAAAACGGAAAACGTGAAGGCGAAAGAAAAAACCGAAGCCGAGAAACGTGCCGAAGCTGAACGCTTGGCTGCCGAGAAGAAAGCGGCCGAAGAACGTGCAGCCGCTGAAGCAGCCGCCAAACGCATTGCCGGAGCATTCGGTAAGGGGACGCAGATGGGAAGTAAGGGTACAGGAACCACCGGAAAGGGCATCCAAGGAAGCCCCACGGGCAATGCCGCGGAAGGACAATCGACAGGCGTAGGTGGATATGGTACATTCGACTTGAACGGACGTTCCTTGGGGCCTGGAGGTTTGCCGATGCCTGTCTATAACGTGCAGGAAGAAGGTCGTGTCGTGGTGACTATCACCGTGAATCCGGCAGGACAAGTCATCCAAACAAGTATAAACAAACGTACCAATACGGCCAATGCAGCTCTCCGTAAAGCAGCCGAAGATGCAGCTCGTAAGGCTCGCTTCAACGCAGTGGAGGGAGTGAACAACCAGACGGGTACCATTACATATTACTTTAAATTGAAGTAGCATAATGAAGAACATTTTTGTATTTTTGGCAGAAGGCTTCGAAGAAATAGAAGCGCTGACCCCGGTAGATGTATTGAGACGTGCAGGTTTGTCTGTACAGACAGTGTCCGTAATGGACGAACAAATAGTAGCCGGTGCACATGGTGTGCCTGTGTTGGCTGATAAAATGTTTGCTGAAATCAATCCCGAAGATGCGGAAATGATTCTGTTGCCGGGTGGATTGCCTGGTGCCACAAACTTGGATGCACACGAAGGATTGGGAAAGATGATTCTGGATTTCGCTAAGGAAGAGAAACCATTGGCGGCTATCTGTGCGGCTCCTTTGGTATTTGGCAACCGTGGCTTGTTGCAAGGTAAGAAGGCAACCTGCTATCCGGGCTTCGAGACTTATTTGCAGGGTGCTGAATATACGGCCGCTTTGGTGGAGAAAGACGGAAATTTCATTACCGGGAAAGGCCCAGGTGCTGCTATGGAATTTGCGTTTGCCATTGTTGAAAAATACTGCGGTATCGACAAGGTGAATGAATTGAAACAAGGCATGATGATTCAGGCATAAGATGAAGAAACACATCATCATAGTAGCCGGTGGAAAAGGGTTACGGATGGGCGGAGACATTCCCAAGCAGTTCCTGCCCGTCTGTGGAAAACCTGTATTGATGCGTACCTTGGAGGCTTTCCATTCCTACGATTCTGCCATACATATTATATTAGTGCTTCCAGTCAGTCAGCAGGCATACTGGAAAGAACTTTGTCGAGAGTATCATTTCGAGTTGTCTCACGATATAGCTGATGGAGGAGAAACACGCTTTCATTCGGTGATGAATGGATTGGCATTGGTAGCAGGAGACGGATTGGTTGGCGTACACGATGGCGTCCGTCCGTTCGTTTCGCAAGAAGTGGTTGCCCGTTGTTACGATGATGCTTCGACGAAGAAGGCAGTCATCCCGGTCATAGGAGTGGTGGAAACCGTTCGTCATTTAGTGGATGGTGGAAGTGAAACGGTTCCTCGTGACCAATACAAGTTGGTGCAGACCCCCCAAGTCTTTGACGTGTCCTTGTTGCGTCGTGCGTATCAGCAGGAATATACGGATGTGTTTACAGACGATGCCTCTGTTGTAGAAGCATTGGGTGAGAAGGTACATCTTGTGGAGGGAAATCGTGAAAACATTAAATTGACCACACCTTTCGATCTGAAGCTGGCGGAATTGTTATGTTTGACATAACCACACGCGACATAAAGTATCTTCAAGGAGTTGGCCCACAACGGGCAACGATGTTGAACAAGGAATTGAATATCTTTTCCTTACGTGATTTGTTGTATTATTTCCCTTATAAATATGTAGATAGAAGCCGTCTGTACTATATTCATGAAATAGACGGCAATATGCCTTATATCCAGTTGAAGGGGCAAATCCTTAGCTTTGAGACGATGGGAGAAGGCCGTCAACGTAGATTGGTGGCGCACTTTTCCGATGGGACAGGTGTCATCGATTTGGTATGGTTTCAAGGCATTAAGTATCTGATGGGAAAATACAAGGCTCACGAAGAATATATCGTTTTTGGGAAGCCGACCGTATTCAACGGACGTATCAATGTGGCGCATCCGGATATTGACCCAGCCAAAGATTTGTCCCTTTCAGGCATGGGACTTCAACCTTATTATAATACAACCGAAAAGATGAAGCGGTCGGGGCTTAACTCACATGCCTTTGGAAAGTTGGTAGCAAATGCTTTTGCCTTGTTGCAGGGAGCAATACCCGAGACTTTGAGCCGGAAGATTGTGGAGAATCATCATCTGGTGTCGTTGGATGAAGCTTTGCGCAACATTCATTTCCCGCAAAATCCGGATAAGTTGCGTAAGGCGCAATATCGGTTGAAGTTTGAAGAACTTTTTTATATACAGCTCAATATCTTGCGATATGCCAAAGACCGCCAGCGTAAATTCAGAGGCTTGTATTTCGAACGGGTAGGGGAAATATTCAATACGTTTTATTCGCAGAACCTTCCTTTTCAGTTGACTGGGGCGCAGAAACGTGTCATCAAGGAAATACGGAAGGATATGGGTAGCGGACGCCAAATGAACCGCTTGTTGCAAGGAGACGTGGGAAGCGGAAAAACGTTAGTGGCACTGATGTCTATGCTGATAGCCTTGGATAATGGGTATCAAGCATGTATGATGGCTCCGACCGAAATTTTGGCAGCCCAGCATTACGAAACCGTCAAGCAATTGTTGTTCGGTATGGATGTGCGGGTAGAATTGTTGATGGGATCGGTGAAAGGCAAAAAGCGTGATGAAATATTGAAAGGCCTTCTGACGGGTGAAGTGCAAATATTGATAGGAACCCATGC
Source organism: Bacteroidaceae bacterium (assembly GCA_017416735.1). Lineage (GTDB taxonomy): Bacteria > Bacteroidota > Bacteroidia > Bacteroidales > Bacteroidaceae > Phocaeicola. The sequence goes on from JAFQBF010000092.1 coordinate 33,954, forward strand.
CGTGCTTGAGAATACGGTGAACTTCTCTTCTTTGGGTATGGTGGTGATTGACGAGCAGCATCGTTTCGGTGTGGCTCAACGTGCCAAACTTTGGGCAAAAAATACGAATCCTCCCCATGTGTTGGTTATGACGGCAACACCCATTCCTCGTACATTGGCCATGACGCTATACGGTGACTTGGATGTTTCGGTGATTGATGAATTGCCTCCCGGACGCAAGCCTATTCAAACCATCCATCAATTTGACAACCGACGCACAAGCCTTTATGCCGGCATTCGCAAGCAGATAGGAGAGGGACGTCAGATTTATATTGTTTATCCGCTTATCAAGGAAAGCGAGAAGATGGACATCAAGAATCTGGAAGAAGGCTATGAACAGGTTTGTGCAGAATTTCCGGAGTGCAATGTATGCAAGGTGCATGGACAAATGAAACCTGCTGAAAAAGATGCAGAAATGCAACGTTTTGTGAATGGAGAGGCGCAAATTATGGTGGCCACAACGGTTGTTGAAGTCGGTGTGAATGTACCCAATGCTTCGGTGATGGTCATCGAGAATGCAGAGCGTTTCGGCTTGTCGCAATTGCATCAGTTACGAGGGCGGGTAGGACGTGGCGCCGACCAGTCTTATTGTATCTTGGTGACTTCGTATAAACTTGCAGAGGAAACCAGAAAACGTCTTGAAATTATGGTGCAAACATGCGATGGTTTTGAAATAGCGGAAGCGGACTTGAAACTCCGTGGTCCTGGTGATTTGGAAGGCACGCAACAAAGTGGCGTAGCCTTCGATTTAAAAATCGCAGATATAGCCCGTGATGGACAATTGTTACAATATGTACGCGAGGTGGCCTCGAACATTTTGGAAAAAGACCCTATGTGTGTTTTGCCCGAAAATGAAGTGCTTTGGAAGCAGTTGCAAGCGTTGCGGAAAACAAATGTAAACTGGGCTGCTATCTCTTGATGGCATTTTCACGTTATTTAAGTGATATTTTAGAGAAAAAGAAGAAAAGAAAGCAACTTTTTCTCA
>JAFQBF010000093.1 GCA_017416735.1 Bacteroidaceae bacterium
CTCGGGCATCGTCTGCGAGCCAATGTACTCGCTGATGAACTTTTCGAGCAGTTCGTCGCTCATCACCTGCTTGGGCGATTGCTTATAGAGGTTCGCCTTCTCCAGGTAATAACAATAGTCGCACGCCAGGTTGCAAGCCGACCCGATGGGCTTCGACATCACATAAAGCGGACGGGCAAAGGGGGCAAAAGTTGGTTTCATTCTTCTTTTCTGTTTTCCAATTCCGCACAAAAATACGACTTTCCGCCGAGATATGAAAGAAAAGCCAGCCTTGCGTTAAAAAATCATAATCCGCAAACACTTTCCGAAAGCAACTTCCTGATGTTTCATCCAAAATCCGGATATTTGCAACACAAAAACATTCGATTTTTTCATAGTTAAGGTTTAGGTTAAAAAGTAGGGGAAGACAACTGCGAAGTTCTCTTCCTTTTTTATTCCCTTTTTGTTGCATAAATAAAAAATTAATTCCTAACTTTGTCCCTATATACCTATACATATTTAGACGTATGGAAGAAATCATACAGATACTGATATTTGTAGTTGCAATGGTGATAGCCGTCGTCGGCCAGAACGCCAAAAGCAAGAAGAAGCCTACGGCCGCTTCTCCGCAAGAAGTGATGGAAGAAGCATTTCCCGATATCGACATCCCGGGAATGGAAAGAGCACCCGAGCCACCGTCCGTGAAACCTACCGTACGACGCACTCCGCCAAAGGTTCACACACAACCGGAGGAAAGCCGGAATGAACCTAAAGCACCTGTCTCCAAACAGACGGAAAAAATCCGCCTGAACACACGGAGCGAAGCCCGGAGGGCATTCATCTATTCGGAAATATTCAATCGAAAATATTAATAAAATCTGAATCATTATGGGATTTAATATCATTTCGGCAGCCGAAGCTGCTACATACGTGAAGCACGGTTATAATGTGGGCCTAAGCGGATTTACACCGGCAGGCTCGCCCAAAGCCGTTACGCCCGAAATCGCTAAAATGGCCGAAGCTGAACATGCGGCAGGCAGGCCGTTCCAAATCGGTCTCTTCACCGGTGCATCTACCGGAGACTCGGCCGACGGTGCCCTTATCCGCGCCAAGGCTCTCCGCTATCGTGCTCCCTATACCACCAATGCCGACTTCCGCAAGGCGGTGAACAACGGCGAAGTGGCCTACAACGACATCCACCTCTCGCAGATGGCACAGGAAATACGCTATGGATATTATGGCAAAATCAATGTGGCCATCATCGAGGCCTGTCACGTGACTCCCGACGGAAAGATTTACCTGACTGCCGGAGGAGGCATCTCGCCCACCATCGCCCGACTGGCCGACCACATCATCATCGAGCTGAATGCCGCACACCGCGGCACAGACTGCATCGGCCTGCACGATGTATATGAACCGATTGACCCTCCGTACCGCCGCGAAATCCCGGTTTATCACCCGAGTGACCGCATCGGCTTGCCTTACCTGCAAGTAGATCCGAAGAAGATAGTGGGCATCGTGGAAGTAAACATCCCGGACGAAGCCCGCGGCTTCACCGCCCCCGACCCGATAACGGACAAGATTGGACAGAATGTGGCCGAATTCCTGCTCTCGGATATGCGTCGCGGAATCATCCCCAACACCTTCCTTCCGCTACAGAGTGGCGTGGGCAACATTGCCAATGCCGTACTGGGCGCCTTGGGAAGCAACCCGGATGTGCCCGACTTCGAAATGTACACCGAAGTATTGCAGGAAGCGGTGGTGGATTTGATTCGTGCCGGACGCGTGAAGTTCGGAAGCACCTGCTCGCTCAGCGTGACCAACGAATGTCTGCAAGGCATCTACGACGATTTCGACTTTTTCAAGAACAAGCTCATCATCCGTCCGTCCGAAATCTCCAACCATCCCGCCGTAGTACGCCGATTGGGCATCATCTCGATGAACACCGCCATCGAAGCCGACATTTATGGCAATGTAAACTCTACCCACATCACCGGTACCAAGATGATGAACGGGGTAGGAGGTTCGGGCGACTTCACCCGCAATGCCTTCATCTCCATCTTCTCTTGTCCGTCCGTAGCCAAGGAAGGAAAAATCAGTGCCATTGTCCCCATGGTGTCGCACCACGACCAGACAGAGCACGATGTGAACATCCTCATCACCGAACAAGGTATCGCCGACCTCCGTGGCAAGAGCCCGGCCGAACGTGCCAAGGAAATCATCGAACATTGTGCACACCCCGATTACAAGCAGCTCTTGTGGGACTACCTGAAGATTGCCTCGAAAGGACACACCTCGCACCGCATCAATGCCGCCCTCGCCATGCACGATACCCTCCTGAAGAAAGGCGACATGCGCCTGGTGAACTGGAGTGACTATATGTAATCATTGTCTCGACTTGAAGCATACCTTACGTCGTGTCATCATCTATTTTAGGCACGGATTACACGGATAATCCGTGTAATCCGTGCCTGAATCTTCCGACACCCACTTTTTTCTTCAAACATCCCAATGAAATGAAACAAAGCTGCATCACTTATCCATTATGCCTGTTCTTCGCACTATGCCTGTCTTGCGGAGAAAGCCAGCATGAAGTCCCCGCTCCGCCCGAAAAGCCCGAAGCATCAACCATCATCGAAGGCATCAACCCCATAGTCAACCCTAATGCAGCCTTTGCGGAAGACGACGGAGCCATCACCTATGACTCTCCTGCCAAACTCGTTGCCGATTTGTTGACCAAAGCAGGCCCGGAAATCATCAAGGGATTGGGATACATCCACATCTCGGAAAAAGAATACAAAGATATCAAGGAGTTTACCGACCAATTGGTAGAGGAAGCGGAAAATCCCTTCGATGTGTATGGCACGATATTCAAATGGGTGGCCACGAACGTGAAATACACCAACGGAGTGAACAACGACCCTTACCCGGTATTCAAGAACCGACAAGGAGTATGCCAAGGTTATGCCAACCTGCTTTCAGTGATGTTACATTCACAAAACATCCCCGTATCAATAGCCAACGGGATGCTGAATCCGGTGGGAGGACATGCCTGGAATTACGTGTACATCGACCGATGGTATGTAAGCGACCCTACCAACAACGGATACTTCCTGATGTCCGATCCATCATCATACGCCCATCTGATACCATTGCAATTGGATGTAAACCTGTTTGAAGACGAACTGTTTGTCTTCAATTTCAATGAAGGCCATCTGAACATCCGCGAAGTGAAAGAAAGCGGAAAGCAACTCATCGTGCCATTCAGCATCAACGGATTCCAAGTGACATCCTTCAATCCGGATGCCGAACTGCCATCAGCTGTCGAAGAAATATACATCGGAAAGAATATCCAGACGCTTGGCGAAAGCCTTGTCGGGCTGAACATTCATGCCCCAAGCGTAAGGCATGCCTTTGTGGATACCGAAAACAAGAAGATGGAAAGCTACGGACAAGTAGTCTATCGCAACTCATTTACTTATTACGTGCCCGCTTCTGCCACGACCATCCAGTTCAAAAATTATGCTACTTTGGGTAAAAACATCCTGAAAGACCATGCAAAGGTAGAAACCATAGTCATCCAACCAGGAACCAAGAAACTGGAAGCGTATGCTTTCGAGGATTGTCCGAACCTGAAGAGAGCTTATATCCCGGAAGAAACAACAGTTGACGCCAACGCTTTCTATGGAGTACACAGCGACTTCAAAATCATTCGGGGAATCGTGAAGAACTAATAAGGGAATGATATATCTGTTAACCCCAATTGTCATTCAGAGCGAAGCGAAGACGGGTTGTTGAGCGAAGCGAAAAATCTCGAGGGCATCCACAAATACATCCACGTAAATGCTATCGAGATTCTTCCTCCCTTCGGTCGTCTGAATGACAAATAGTGTTTAAAATAATTCTTCAATAATTCAGATAGACCAAATACTCCCCTTCAGCTTCGATGGTGAAGGAAGTATCCGTACATCTATTCAATGTACCCTGCCACCAACTCGTGAAATCATAGATTGGGTAGGCAAGGCCTTTTGATTTCATACCACGGGCCGTAAAGTTGAAGATGGAGACTTGCTGACCCTTCCTGCATCCGAAAGTTACAGTATCCTTACAAGGAATGAATACTCCATAGTCGGTATAGCTTCGCACATCCATCCCCATGCGCATATATTCCATAAGCAGGCTGATGTTTCCGATGGTATGGTCTTCACGTTTACCAGTGGCACCGACAATAGCGATATGTTTCTTACCTTGTGCCAATAAGAACTGAACAGCCTTTGTCTGGTCGTTCGTCTCCTGGTCAGGATTGTGATGAATGAGCGGAGCATACTTGGTACGGTTTTCTTCACTCAACGAATCTCCATCACCGATGATTGCATTCGGCAAATGGCCTTTGGCAATGTACTCATTCGCCCCTCCATCACAACACACCACATAAGGCGCTTTCTCCAATACCTGCAAAGGCAGAGGAGCTGAAGGATAATCCCCGTTCGCCAAGATAACAGCATCTATCTCTTTCATTTCATTAATTTCTTCCAGTTCAACCAGCCAAAGATAGCGATTATTGCATAAAGTGCATAGAGTACAGCCGTAAAATACAATCCCTTATAAATATAAAGTCCTACACAAACCACATCGACTACAATCCATACCCACCATTGTTCCAAATATTTGCGGGCAAGCATCCACATCCCCACAATGCTCAATGCCGTGGTAAAGGCATCCCACCATGGCACATCGCTATCGGTAAAGTTAACCAATATCCAGGCGATGAAGAACTGAGCCAATACATACACCACTCCTGCCTTGAACCAGCTTCGCTTGGGTACATGGGTAATGGGCATTTCCTCTCCTTCTCCGTCCGATGAATGACCGAACTTCCATACCAGCCAACCATAGATGGCAGCCCCCAAATAATAGATATTGATACCAAAATCGGCATACAGCCCTGCTTCATAATATACGAAGATGTAGATAGCGGGCATAATGACACTCGCTATCCACAGATAGATACTGGCCCGATACTCCAGCCAGAGATAGGCCAGCCCTACGATGGTTCCTATGATTTCTAAAGCCATAATTAAAAATTCAAACTTATATGCCCCAATACATTCGTTCCTGCTTGCGCAGCATAACCGGCATAATTATAACGTACCTTCTCGCCACCTTCGTAATAGAAACCACTTCCGGCATAACCGTTGTTCTCGTACTCCTCATTGAAGAGATTATAAACTGTCAGCCCTACTTTCGCAGACTTTACCCAAGGTAACTTGAACGAATAGGAGAGGTTCAGATTACTCACGAAGTAGGCATCCAGCACATGGTCTTCCTGACGGGCATTGCTCATATATTGCTTGCTGACGTATTGCGATTGCAAAGATATGTCAAAATTCCGATACTCATAGCCGAAGCGGTTGTTCAATACGAAATCCGGCGAAAAGGCTATCGGTGTATCCCCATGATGGATTTCCCAACGGTCGCCACTGGCATCCTCATTCTCATAAAGGGTTTCGGTAAAGTTCTGGATTCGGTTGCGGCTCCAAGTGGCATTGATGTCCCAAGAGAAACCTACTTTCGTACGTATACCTGCCATGAGCTCGATACCCATGCGATAACTGTCCGGCATATTGGCAGCCATAGGCTCGCCGATTTCGTTCAACTCACCGGTCAGTACCAACTGGTCCTTGTAATCCATATAATAAAGATTGGCTCCCAAGTTCAACCAAGAATTGGCGTAGGTATAGCCTAATTCATAATCGAACAGGCGTTCTTGCTTAGGATGCTCATAAAACTTCCCGTCGGTATAGTTGTTTCGGGTAGGCTCCTTATGTGCCACGCTGAAGGAACCAAACAACCGCTGATGCTTGTCCATTTGCCAGGATAAACCCATCTTGGGATTAAAGAAACCGAACTTCTCGTCGATATCCAAGCGTTGCAATCCGTCATCGGTCACGGAGTTCCACTTGTCGTTGGTACCTTTGATTTGATAAGTGATGTAGCGGTATTGCATATCGGCATACATATTCAGTCCGTCGGCCAAGCGGTAATCGGCTTTCAGGTAGATGTTTCCATCGTTCTTGGTTCCCTTGTTCCGATAATACTCCTGGTTGGGAGTAAGCTCGCCAATGTAGTCCTTCACCCAAAGTACCTGACCGAAATGGTCTCCTTCGTAACGGTTGAATCCACCACCCAAGGCAGCACTTAACCGATGGTTCTTGTAGCTGACCGAGAAGATTCCTCCACCGAAACCATTGTCCATGGCCTTCTTCCGCACCAGGTCGCTCCAAGCTACTTCCTCGCCATTCAGCATAAATGGCTTCAAGCCATATTCCACCAACGCACGTCCATCCTTGTATTCCTGGTAATAACCGTCGCCCTTCGTGTAGTGCAAACCTAAATTCATGCTCCACTCGGAAGAAAGCTGATGATTGAACAGCAATTGCCAGTTCTTCTGCACATAGTTGTCCGTCTGGTCGTCGTAGAAATGCATCTTTCCCTGCTCATCGGTAAACATGTATCCGCACGAATTGTACCGTCGGCCATATTGCTCCATTTCCTCCTTCGAGGCATAGTTCCACGCATGATAGGTACGCTCCTTTCCGGCAAAGTTTATCAGCTTGATGGAAGTATGGTCACCGTAATAAGCCCCTTGCAGATAGTAGGAATTCAGTCCCACTGAAGCCCGGTGGATGTATCCGTCAGTGGAGATATTGGATAAGCGTGCATCGAATGCCCAATGGTCGTCAATCAGTCCGCTTCCCACGTTCACGGTCTCCTTATGCGTTCGGAACGAACCATACGAGCCGTTGAAAGTCGCATACGGCTTCACCGAAAGTTCTCCCGTCTGCATGTTGATGCTCGCCCCGAAAGCACCCGCTCCGTTGGTCGAAGTGCCCGCTCCACGCTGCACCTGCATGTCCTTCACCGAGGAAGCGAAGTCCGGCAGATTCACCCAAAACACCGTATGGCTCTCCGCATCGTTGATGGGAATCCCGTTGGCGGTCACATTGATTCGTGTCCCGTCGGTCCCTCTCACGCGGATGGTGGTGTAGCCGATGCCTGCCCCTGCATCGCTGGTAGTCACGGCACTGGGAGTCATGCTCAGCAGATAAGGCAAGTCCTGCCCGAAGTTCCGCTTCTGAATTTTCTCCTTATCGATGTTTGTAAATGCCACCGGAGTAGTACGTGTGGCACGTGTTGACACTACCTCGACCTCTTGCAGATTCATTCTCCATAAGCTGTCGGATACTTCACTCTGCTGTTGTCCACAGACAACGGATGTACTTCCCATCGAGAGGTACATCATCATTGCAATTCTTTTCATTGCCTTTTCCATTTTTCATTAGTAACACAGAAAAGGGGGAATTTTCTTTCCGTTCCCTACGCCAGCATTACCTGGATCAGGTTATGGGTATGATCTCAGCCCGTCATATTAAGGCACCCCGCAATTGAAATCTGGGAACAAATGTAATGGGTTCTTACGAATTTTGCAAGAAGTTTCCTGTATTTTTAGGGATATAATGTCATCCATAGCGAAGCGAAGGATCTCGGTAACGTCCGCTTTATGTACCCGAGATTTTTCGCTTCGCTCAACAACCCGTCTTCGCTTCGCTCTGAATGACATTACTTTTTATTTCTTATCTGCCGCCTGCCGGAAGATTCTTCAGCCAATAATCCACCATACTCTTGCGTAGATGGAAGGTAGTTCCCTGGCCTTCGCTGATGCCATGGGCACGCATCGGATAAGAGAGTTGGTAGAACACCTTACCGTGACGGACGAGTTCGTTCACCAACATTTCGCAGCTCTGATAGTGCACATTGTCATCGCCTGTGCCGTGTATGAGCAACAGATTGCCTTTCAGTCCCTCGACGTATGTAATCGGTGAACCCTTGCGGTAACCTTCGGGATTGTTCTGCGGAGTGTTCATATAGCGTTCTTCGTAAATGGTGTCGTACAGACGATAGTCCGAAACGAAAGCCACGGCAATACCTGTATGGAACACATCCGGATAACGGAACATACAGTTCAAGGTCTGACTACCGCCACCGCTCCAACCGGTTACACCGATACGGGATGCATCGATGAACGAGTACTGACGGGCCAAATCCTTCACACCATTCGATTGGTCAAGACTGGCCAAGGTGCCGATTTCGCCGTAGATACACTTGCGCCATTCACGTCCGCGGGGAACGTTCGCACCCCGGTTGTCGATACTGATGACGATGTAACCCAAGTTCGCCAAATGCTGATGCCACATACTTCCGCTCCACGAATCCTGCACGGTAGAGCTGGCCGGCTCGCCGTAAATGTCGAGAATCACCGGATACTTCTTGGTTGCATCGAAATTCACCGGCTTGATCATCCATCCGTCCAATGTCCAGTCGCCCGACTGCACCTTGAAGAACTCCTTTCCGTTCAGTCCCAACGCCTTCCATTGTTCCTTGGCCTTGGCATTGTCAGTAATCAGCCGCACGCTCTTGTGACCCGGGAAAGACACCATGTCAATCACCGGAGGAGTCTGCGCATTGCTGAAGGTGTGTACCGCCCATTTGCCGGTCGGTGACATATTATAACGATGCTGACCCGCCTGGTCGGCCGGACTCAAGCGTTTCACCTCACCCTTGCCGAAGAGCTTGGCCTGATACAGATAGCGCTGGGTAAAGTTCTCGGGAGTAGCCATAAAATACACCAACCCCTTGTCCATATCCAAACCTACTTCGCCGATGTAGTCGAAATCACCCTTCGTAATAGGCTGGATGTCCTTACCATCACGGCTCACGCGATATAGATGGCGATAACCGCTGCGTTCGCTTTCCCAAGTGAAATACTTGTTGCCTTTCAGCCAATGGATGTTGTCATTGGTTTCCACCCAAGCCTTGTCCGTATCGGTAAAGATATGAGTCGGTTCGGTTTCACCGATTTTAGCCACCCATACCTTATTGGTATTCTGTTCACGATTCATCTGCTGAATGAAGAGTTCATTGCTTTCAGGGATGAACTCCATGCGAGGAATATAGTTGTTGCGGGCATCACCCGGAATGTTGACCCAAGTGGTAGTTCCACCATCAGCTGACACATAACCTACCTTCACTGCCGAGTTGGTAGTACCAGCCTTCGGATAAGGGAAGCGCTGGATGGTAGGATAAATGGAATCCACATTATTGATAATGTCGAACCAACCGGTGCCGTTGGTATCGCTCTGCCAATAGGCAATGTACTTGCTGTCCGGACTCCAGCGGAAACCGTCCCTGCAGCCGAACTCTTCCTCGTACACCCAGTCGAAAGTACCGTTTACCGTCTTTTCATTGCCGTCCTTGGTTACTTGAACCACCGAACCGTCGGCAATGGTTTCTACATAAATGTTGTTTTCCGAAACGTATGCCACCTTCGTGCCGTCGGGAGAGAACTTGGCAAACATCAAGGTGGCTTCGGGACGTGCCTTGCCCAATTGCTGCAGCTTGCCTGTCTGGATATTCAGTACCCAATAATCACCACGGGTATCCATGCGCCATACTCGACGGGTATTGGTATAAATCAACACCTGACTATTGTCTTCACTGAAAGTAAAGCTACGCAGACGGATAGGCTTACCCGTTTCCGGATTCACCAACTTATCGCCAGGAATGAGGACTTCCTTCGAATTGTCCTTGGCACTATAAGCCATCACATCGAAACCACCGGCTGCATTGCGTTCCATTTTTGAATAATGTTCACCGTCTTTCATCCAGTTCACGGCACCTCCTCCTTCTGTACGAATCAAGCCCCCATAAACGGCTTCTTCCAAGGTAGGAATGTGTTGTGCATGCACAGCCAAAGCCACACACCACAAGCAAAGGGTAAAAATGAGATTGTTCTTTTTCATTGTTTTTATTGATTTGTAGTATTATTTGACAAAGGTAAATAAAAAAACCGGTCCTTAGATATAAAGAACCGGATTTCTATTCATTTATTGTCATTCAGAGCGAAGCGAAGAATCTCGAGAACATCCACGTGGATGTATTAGTGTATGTTTTCGAGATTCTTCCTCCCTTCGGTCGTCTGAATGACAAATAGTGTCAAGAAGAATATTGTCTATTTAATAATTAGTCTTCTTCACTTCGAAGTGTGCCTGCGGATGAATACATGCCGGACATACTTCAGGAGCTTCTGTACCTACGTGGATGAAACCACAGTTGCGGCATTGCCATACAGTTTCTTCTGCCTTCTTGAATACGGTACCGTTTTCAATGTTGCTCAAGAGAGCCAAGTATCTTTCTTCGTGGCCCTTTTCAGCGATGGCGATGTTGCGGTACATGATAGCGATTGCAGGGAAACCTTCCGCATCGGCTACATCGGCAAAGTGAGGATAGTCAGCAGTCCATTCTTCATTTTCACCGGCAGCAGCAGCCTTCAGGTTTTCGGCAGTAGTACCGATAACACCAGCCGGATAAGAAGCAGTGATTTCTACCATGCCACCTTCCAACCACTTGAACATACGCTTGGCGTGTTCCTTTTCCTGGTCGGCAGTTTCGGTGAAGATAGCTGCAATCTGTTCGTAACCTTCCTTCTTTGCTACGCTTGCAAAGTATGTATAACGCATTCTTGCCTGTGATTCACCTGCGAATGAAGTCAGCAAGTTCTTTTCAGTCTGTGTACCTTTAATGCTTTTTCCCATATTCGTTTATGTTATTAGTTAATGATGAGGCAAAGATAATTCTTTTTTCCATTCAAATATCTTCCAAAACCTGAAAAATGACTAATTTTGCAGAAAAATTCTAATCATAGCATAAAGTAAGGTAAGCAATGAAAGCTTTTGAATTCAAACCAAAGCTCCTGAGTACGTTGAAGAACTACTCCAAGGAGAATTTCATGGCCGACCTCATGGCCGGTGTTATTGTAGGTATTGTTGCGCTTCCCCTTGCCATTGCGTTTGGTATCGCTTCGGGTGTTTCGCCGGAAAAAGGTATCATCACAGCCATCGTGGCAGGTTTCATCATCTCGTTGTTGGGCGGAAGCAAGGTACAGATTGGCGGTCCTACGGGTGCGTTTATCGTCATCATCTATGGCATCATCCAGGATTATGGTATCGGTGGATTGACCGTAGCCACCCTCTTGGCGGGTGTACTCCTTATATTATTAGGGGTATTCAAGTTGGGTGCCGTCATCAAGTTTATCCCTTATCCTATCATCGTAGGGTTTACCAGTGGGATTGCCTTGACCATTTTCACCACTCAGATTGCCGACATCTTCGGCCTTCAGTTCGGTGGCGAGAAGGTGCCGGGTGACTTTATCGGCAAATGGCTACTTTATTTCAAGCACTTCGACACGGTGAACTGGTGGAATGCCATCGTGAGTTTTGTCAGTGTATTCATCATTGCCATCACCCCGAAGTTCTCCAAGAAAATCCCGGGTTCGTTGGTAGCCATCGTTTTGGTGACCATAGTGGTTTACTTGATGAAGATGTATGGTGGAATCACTTGCATCGATACCATTGGCGACCGTTTCACTATCCAGTCGCAATTGCCGGATGCCGTAGTGCCTGAACTCAATTGGGAAGCCATCAAGAACTTGTTCCCTGTA
>JAFQBF010000146.1 GCA_017416735.1 Bacteroidaceae bacterium
TGCCATCGGTGGCGGACACGTGCTTCACGTGGTGTGCGACTTGTCCATCGCTTCGGAGAATGCCATCTTCGGCCAGACAGGTCCTAAGGTAGGCAGCTTCGATGCAGGCTTCGGTTCTTCTTACTTGGCACGTTGCGTGGGTCAGAAGAAGGCGCGTGAAATCTGGTTCCTCTGCCGTCAGTACAATGCGCAGGAAGCCCTCGAAATGGGTCTTGTGAACAAGGTGGTGCCGTTCGACCAACTGGAAGACGAGGTGGTGGCTTGGGCTGAACAGATGATGCAACATAGCCCGTTGGCCCTCCGTATGATTAAGGCCGGCCTCAATGCCGAACTCGACGGACAAGCTGGTATCCAAGAACTTGCGGGCGATGCCACGATGCTTTATTATATGACGGACGAGGCTCAGGAAGGCGGAAAGGCATTCCTCGAAAAGCGTAAGCCCCGTTTCCAGGATTATCCGAAGTTCCCTTGATTCTTTTATTTACCACAGAGTACACAAAGTTCCACAGAGTATTTAATCAAACTTTATGGAAAGAGAAAACTTAGTGAAACTCCGTGTTACTCTGTGGTGAAAAAAAGGAAAAGAAAATGAAAGTAGAAATCATCCCGAAAACCCTGCACTTCAAGCAACCGGCAGGCACCTCTCGTGGTGTTTATACCACGAGAAAGGTTTGGTATATCGTCCTGACCGATACGGAGAACCCCAACCACTATGGGGTGGGCGAATGTGCCCCCCTCCCTGCGTTGAGTTGCGACGATGTGCCCGAATATGAAGACGTTTTGAAGGAAACGTGCCGACGATTGGAGGAAAACGTGAAGGCGAATTTGGAAAATGCCTTCGCGAATATGGAAAGCCTACGTGACTACCCGTCCATCCGCTTCGGGGTGGAGACTGCCTTGGCACACTATCGGGCACGAAGCCTGCAATTCTGGCACACCCCGTTCAGCAAGGGAAAGGAAGGAATCCCCATCAACGGATTGATTTGGATGGGCAACTTCGACGAGATGTATCACCGCATCGAAGAGAAGATGAAGCTGGGATTCCGCTGCATCAAACTGAAAATAGGTGCCATCGATTTCGACAAGGAATTGGAGCTGTTGGCACACATCCGCCGACACTTCTCGCCCGAACAGATAGAGCTACGGGTGGATGCCAACGGAGCCTTCTCGCCTTCCGATGCCCTCGAAAAGCTGAAACGACTATCTGAATACCAGCTTCATAGCATCGAGCAGCCCATTCGTGCGGGACAATGGCAGGAGATGGCGAAACTTTGCGAACAGACTCCCTTCCCCATTGCCTTGGACGAAGAACTCATCGGTATCAACCAACCCGAGAAAAAGGTGGAATTGCTCGACACCATCCGTCCGCAGTACATCATCCTGAAACCTTCGCTTCACGGAGGCATCATCGGGTCGGAAGAATGGATAGAACAGGCTGCCGAACGGGGCATCGGCTCGTGGGTGACATCGGCCTTGGAGTCGAACATCGGCTTGAACGCCATCGCCCAATGGACGGCTACCCTCTTGCCTACCCTTCCACAAGGACTCGGCACGGGATTGCTGTTCACGGACAACATCGACTATCCGCTTCATATCGAGGGTGATTGCTTGTGGTTTGACCCGAATGTACAAGAACCGGATATTATCAAATGGTTAAGAATATAAAGAAATGTCATCCAGAGCGAAGCGAAGGATCTCGGTGACACCCCTTTATGTACTCGAGATTCTTCACTACACTTCGTTCCGTTCTGAATGACAAAAAGTGCAAATAATGAATCAAAGCGAATTTCTTCAAGACCTCGAAGCCTTCCTCTGCGAATGGCACAACGACGAACCGACGCTGTGGGTACACACCTCCGGCTCCACCGGTACACCCAAGCCCCTACTGGTAGAAAAAGAACGGATGCGTGCCAGTGCCCGTCTGACTTGCTCGTTCTTAGGTTTGAAGGAAGGTGACACAGCCTTGCTCTGTATGCCCCTGCAATACATTGCCGGAAAGATGGTCGTGGTGCGTTCGTTGGTAGCAGGATTGAAGCTCGTGGCCGTGGCTCCTTGCGGACATCCCTTGAAGGACTTGAAGGAAGCCCCTACCTTTGCCGCGATGATTCCGATGCAAGTCTATAACTCGCTACAATCACCGGAAGAAGCACGTATATTGAAGAATATCAAACACTTGATAATCGGAGGTGGAGCCATCGACGCTTCGTTGGGAAAGGAATTGAAGGACTTTCCGAATGCCGTTTGGAGCACTTATGGGATGACTGAAACCCTCTCGCACATCGCCCTCCGGCGACTGAATGGCACAGATGCTTCCGATTGGTACACCCCTTTTGAGAACGTCCGCATCCGCCTGAGCGAAGAAGGAACCCTCATCATCCACGCTCCGAATGTGTGTGCCGAGGAATTGACCACGAACGACATTGCTGAAATAAACGAAGAAGGCCGATTCCGCATCCTTGGCCGTAAGGACAACACCATCAATAGCGGTGGGGTGAAGATTCAAATCGAACAGGTAGAGTCTCGACTGCGTGAACACTTAGAGATACCTTTTCAGATTACCTCCGCCCCCGATGCCAAGTTCGGCGAGATTGTGGTGCTATTATATAATAAGGTAGATGACGAAGCGAATATCCGCCGCATTTGTGAAGAAACGCTGCCCGCTTATTGGGTGCCGAAGCGATATGTAGCCGTGAATGAACTCCCTCTGACAGGCACAGGCAAGCCGAACAGGGCTACGGCACGGAGGATGGCTACAAGAGAATAATCACCAGAACTTGTTATTCTCCTCACTATATTCGAATCCGTAGGCAGCCAACTTCTCTATCAGCTCCTGCTTATCTATATTCATATCCTCGCAGAGTTCGTCCAGCGAACGATAATAATCACGTAATTTCATATTGATGACACTGAAAAGCATCATCGGGTCTTGGGGTAAATTCTGCATATCATTTTTCATTAACACCACAAAGGTAATACTATTTCCCCACATCAGCCACATTTGGCAGACGAAATCACATTCTTTCACCTTCGTATGACAGAAAGTCAGACAATTTGGCAGACGAAAGCGAAAAAAAACGTCTGGCACGAGATTTGTTCCTAATAGGACGTGCAACGGCTCACAAAACCGAGGCACACAGAAGTAAAACATTACATTATTAATTAGAGTATAAACAAAAAAACATATTTAAGATTATGGGAAAGATTATTGGTATTGACTTGGGAACAACAAACTCTTGTGTTTCTGTATTTGAAGGTAATGAACCGGTAGTAATCACTAATGCTGAAGGCAAGCGCACCACTCCGTCTATCGTAGCATTCGTGGATGGCGGCGAACGTAAGGTGGGCGACCCTGCCAAGCGTCAGGCTATCACTAACCCACAACGTACTATCTTCTCAATCAAGCGCTTTATGGGCGAAAATTGGGACCAGGTAGCTAAGGAAGTTTCACGCGTACCTTATAAAGTAGTTAAGGGCGACAACAATACACCGCGTGTAGATATCGACGGCCGTCTCTACACTCCACAGGAAATCTCGGCTATGATTCTGCAGAAGATGAAGAAGACTGCCGAAGACTACCTCGGACAGGAAGTGACCGAAGCCGTTATCACCGTTCCTGCTTATTTCTCTGACTCTCAGCGTCAGGCAACTAAGGAAGCCGGTCAGATTGCAGGCCTCGAAGTGAAGCGTATCGTGAACGAACCGACTGCTGCTGCTTTGGCTTACGGTATCGACAAGGCTGACAAGGACATGAAGATTGCCGTATTCGACCTCGGTGGCGGTACATTCGATATCTCTATCCTCGAATTCGGTGCCGGTGTATTCGAAGTATTGTCAACCAACGGTGACACTCACCTCGGTGGTGATGACTTCGACCAGGTAATCATCGACTGGTTGGTACAGGAATTCAAGAACGACGAAGGTGCTGACCTTACTGCTGACCCGATGGCTATGCAACGCTTGAAGGAAGCTGCCGAAAAGGCGAAGATTGAACTTTCTTCTTCTACATCGACAGAAATCAACCTTCCGTACATCATGCCGGTGAACGGTATGCCGAAGCACTTGGTGAAGACTTTGACTCGTGCGAAGTTCGAAATGTTGGCTCACAGCTTGATTCAGGCTTGCTTGGAACCTTGCAAGAACGCTATGCGCGACGCCGGTTTGAGCAATGCAGACATCGATGAAGTAATCCTCGTGGGTGGTTCTACACGTATCCCGGCTGTTCAGAAGTTGGTAGAAGACTTCTTCGGCAAGGCTCCGTCGAAGGGCGTGAATCCGGACGAAGTGGTAGCCGTAGGTGCTGCTATCCAGGGCGCTATCTTGAACAAGGAAGAAGGTGTGGGCGACATCGTATTGCTCGACGTGACTCCGCTTTCAATGGGTATCGAAACCCTCGGCGGCGTGATGACCAAGATGATTGATGCCAACACTACCATCCCGTGCAAGAAGACTGAAACCTTCTCGACAGCTGCTGACAATCAGACAGAAGTGACTATCCACGTGCTTCAGGGCGAACGTCCGATGGCTGCCCAGAACAAGTCTATCGGCCACTTCAACTTGACCGGCATCGCTCCTGCCCGTCGTGGTGTTCCTCAGATTGAAGTGACATTCGACATCGACGCCAACGGTATCTTGAAGGTATCGGCCAAGGACAAGGCTACCGGCAAGGAACAGGCTATCCGCATCGAAGCTTCCAGCGGTTTGAGCAAGGAAGAAATCGACCGTATGAAGGCCGAAGCCGAAGCCAACGCTGAAGCAGACAAGAAGGAACGTGAAAAGATTGACAAGCTGAACCAGGCTGACTCGATGATTTTCCAGACTGAAAACCAGTTGAAGGAACTCGGCGACAAGCTTCCGGCTGACAAGAAGGCTCCGATTGAAGCTGCCCTGCAGAAGCTGAAAGACGCTCACAAGGCTCAGGACTTGGCTGCTATCGATGCTTCTATGGCTGAA
>JAFQBF010000094.1 GCA_017416735.1 Bacteroidaceae bacterium
ATCTTGGCCGCATTCGGGTAGTGCGATGTACGGATGGTATTGATGTTGTTACGCTTCATGAGGAGCACGTCTTCCAACATCGATTCAGTCGGGATGGCACGTCCATAGAGCGGATGTGTATCGTGACGATTCACACCCTTGAAGAATACGCGCTGGCCGTTTACATAGATGATGGAATTCTTGATTTCGATGTGACGGAAACCGTACTTGGTAGAGAATGCCATTTCGTCCTTACCGCCTTCGCGCTGGATAACGCTTACAGTGTAGAGGTTCGGAGTTTCGGCAGTCCAAGCCTGGAGGTCCTTCAACCCTTCAAAATTGCATACAATCTTTTGTGTTTCCCGGTTAGAAGAAAAAGCAACCTTCGTAGAGACCTCTTGCACCAATTTACCATCAGGTGCAGTCAATTTTACTATAATTTCCTTTTCACCAGCCAACTTGTCACGGTTGTCGAGTTCGAGAGCCACGTTCATCTTACCTTCCTTGTATGCCTTGTCAGCATTGAGCTCGGAAGTGATGTAGTGATCGCGTACACTTACCTTCGGCACATTGTAGATGTTCACATCGCGGAAGATACCACTCATACGGAACATATCCTGACATTCCAGGTATGAGCCGTCGCTCCAACGCATTACCTGTACAGCCAAGCGGTTTTCACCCGGACGGAGGTACTTGGTGATATCGAATTCATGGTCGTTGTTAGCACCTTGAGTATAGCCCACATATTCGCCGTTCAAGTAAACGAAAGCAGCACTGTAGATACCACCGAAGTTGATGAAGGTACGGTTCTTTTCCCAGCCTTCCGGCAAATTAAAGAAACGTACATACGAGCCTACCGGGTTGATACCATAGTTCTTGCCACCATCGTTGAATCCCTTACGGGCATCGATGTATGGAGGAATGTTGGCATGCGGATATTCCACATTACAATAGATAGGACGGTCGTATCCGTGCATTTCCCAGTTGGATGGCACAGGAATGGTCGCCCAGCTGCTCACGTCATAGTCTTCCTTATAGAAATCCAATGGACGCTTCGACGGTTTATCCACGAAATGGAAGAACCAGTCACCATTCAGCGACTTCACCTTACCGCTCTTGGTATCTACCCACGGAGTGTTGTAGAATTCCTTGTCGCCCACCATACACTTTTCCGAGCAATACGGGATGTAAGTGGCATGACCTTTTTCCTTGTTTTCGGCAAACATAGTTTCATCTTCCCAATATACCTTTTCACGGCCGGCATTGGCTTCGGCACCCGGTACACTGATACCAGTCGGGATGATACGGAACAACGATTCCAATCCCTTGGCTTCAGCCGATTCCTTTTCTACCATCACGATGTCACCCTTATCGTTCACAGCAGCCACCCACTTAGCTTTGTTGGTAGGTTGGAGACGGATGTAGTCGCCTGCCCAAAGTGTTGACCACAACTGGAATTCGTCCGAGCCGTTCACTTCAGCCATCTTGGCAGTAGCATCGTCGTTGGCACGGACAGCCATATTATTATAAGGATTGGAGAATCGCTTACTACCCGAGAGGTCGCCTACCTGCCACAGCTGGTTCTTGTCCTTCACATCCATCGCCTTCAGCGAAACTTGAGTCACTCCGTCCGCATACGTCCACGCCTTGTCGGGGAACTTCACGGAAACAATCTGATACAACTTGTCCTTGTCGTACGCCCAAGACGGCAACGCAATCAGCATAGCCAGCGCCCAAAGGACCATTCGAGTCATTTTCTTCATGCAGCTTTTTTATTTTTAAGGTTAATATTAAATTCAATTATCCGACAAATATACGTAAAACATTCATTAAATAAAAAAAAAGGCCTTCATTATCTTCAACAAAAGGTATTTTTAATATCTTTGCCGTCACTTATCGTGATTAAACAATAATTATATATGGCAAAGAAAGACAATGAACTGGCATTTTCCGCAGAAGGCGGCAATGCTGAAAAACTGAAAGCCCTGCAAGCGGCAATGGATAAAATCGAAAAAAGTTTCGGTAAAGGCTCCATCATGAAGTTGGGCGACGAACGTATCCAGGATGTGGAAGTCATCCCTACCGGCTCCATCGGTTTGAACTATGCCCTCGGCGTGGGTGGTTATCCGAAGGGACGTATCATCGAAATCTATGGCCCGGAATCTTCCGGTAAGACAACCTTGGCTATCCATGCGATTGCCGAAGCACAGAAGGCAGGCGGTATCGCAGCTTTCATCGATGCTGAACATGCATTCGACCGTTTCTATGCATCGAAGTTGGGTGTAGATGTAGATAACCTCTGGATTTCACAACCGGACAACGGCGAACAGGCACTCGAAATCGCTGAACAGCTTATCCGCTCATCGGCCATCGATATCATCGTAATTGACTCTGTAGCTGCCCTAACTCCAAAAGCTGAAATCGAAGGCGATATGGGTGACAACAAGGTAGGTCTGCAAGCCCGCTTAATGTCACAGGCTCTTCGTAAGCTAACCTCGGCCATCAGCAAGACCAACACCACCTGTATCTTCATCAACCAGTTGCGCGAGAAGATTGGTGTAATGTTCGGCAACCCGGAAACAACTACCGGTGGTAATGCACTGAAGTTCTATGCTTCTGTCCGCATCGATATCCGCCCGTCACAAGCTATCAAGGATGGCGATACCGTATTGGGTAAGCAAACCAAGGTAAAGGTAGTAAAGAACAAAGTGGCACCTCCGTTCCGCCGTGCAGAATTCGACATTATGTTCGGTGAGGGCGTTTCACGTGCAGGCGAAATCATCGACTTGGGTGTTAACTTCAACATCATCAAGAAGAGCGGTTCATGGTTCAGCTACAACGACACCAAGTTGGGTCAAGGACGTGATGCTGC
This sequence comes from Bacteroidaceae bacterium, assembly GCA_017416735.1. Lineage (GTDB taxonomy): Bacteria > Bacteroidota > Bacteroidia > Bacteroidales > Bacteroidaceae > Phocaeicola. Next base: position 2,852 of record JAFQBF010000094.1, read on the forward strand.
CAAACAAGTCATTCTTGACAACCCTGAACTGGCCGAAGAACTGGAAGGCTTGATTATGGAAGCAATGAAGAATGCGGAATAAAGAATAAAAGGAGCGAATTCGCTCCTTTTTTATTACTGTTTCTTCAACTCGAAACCTATCATCATACCATTGAACTGCTCGGTGAGCTTGTTGATGGTAGCTGCCGATGAATTCAACTTTGAAGCTACACCGGTGATAGTCTTCACTACAGACAGAATCTTGTCGGCATCATACAAGAAGCTCATATTGCTGCCCAAAGTCACGATATGTGCCGTAGTCTTCACCCCCAGCTTACCGGCCTTGATGGTTACGGTCTTGGCCTCGGCATCGAATTCATACGTACCGTTCACCTTCTTGCCCTTGATGGTGTAAGAACAAGTCTTGTCCTCATTGAAAGTGTATTGAATGGTATTCAATCCTGCCTTCGCATAGATGGCCTCCATCTTCTTCTCCACTTCCTCACCGGCTGCTTCACCACCGATGTTCTTCAGAATATCGTCACCCTTCAGTTGGCAATCAGGACCTACATAATCCCATGTACCAATGAGGGAAGTCTCGGTAGTAGCCTTGTCGCCCACTACGGTCTTCGCTACACCTTTTAAAATATCCTTCAAATTCTGCGCATCAGTCTGTACCGAAACGGCGCAAAGCAATGCAATGATACATACAAACTTTCTCATACTCAACAGGCTTTAAAACTCATATCCATACCCTTCACTGAATGAGTGAGCGCACCGAAAGAGATGAAATCAACACCCGCCTGAGCATACGGAAGCATCGTATCGTAAGTGATGCCGCCCGATGACTCGGTTTCGCAACGTCCTGCCACAATTTCCACCGCCTTCTTGGTGTCTTCCGGGGTGAAGTTGTCGAACATGATGCGGTCAACTCCCTCGTCCAGAGCCTGTTGCAGTTCATCGAAGTTACGCACTTCGAGCTCAATTTTCAAGTTCTTGCCCTTGGCCTTGCAATATTCCTTGGCACGGGTCACGGCATTGTGTATGCTTCCCGAGAAATCGACGTGATTGTCCTTCAAGAGAATCATATCGAACAAGCCGATGCGGTGATTGCATCCGCCACCAATCTTCACGGCCATCTTTTCAAGGATACGCATACCCGGAGTGGTCTTGCGAGTGTCGAGCACACGGGTCTTGGTACCTTCCAACTTCTTCACGTACTTGTTGGTCATCGTGGCGATACCGCTCATACGCTGCATAATGTTCAGCATCAAGCGTTCGGTTTGGAGGAGCGACTGAATCTTGCCTTCCACCACCATAGCCACGTCGCCCGGCTTTACCCAAGTGCCGTCCTCGATGAAGACCTCTACTTTCATTGTGGGGTCAAAACGGTGGAACACCATCTTGGCTATTTCGATGCCTGCCAGAATACCTTCTTCCTTAATAAGCAGTTTCGACTTTCCCATAGCATCGGCAGGGATGCTCGACAAGGTAGTATGGTCGCCATCACCGATATCTTCTGCAAACGACAAATCAATGAGTCTGTCAATCAAGTCTTGTACAATCTTTTCGTCCATATTCTGTAGTTTTTTTATGATTATATAGGCAAAGGTAAGTTTTTTCCGTATTTTTGCAAAGAGAAACGAAAAAAGAAACGTATGAAATTCACATTATTGGTAGTAGGACGCACCGTAGAGAAGCATTACATCACCGCCATCGACGATTATGTGGCACGCACCAAGCACTTCACGCAGTTCGATATGGAGGTCATCCCCGAACTGAAGAACACCAAGAGCCTCAGCGCCGAACAGCAGAAGGAAAAGGAAGGCGAACTGATTCTGAAAGCCTTGCAACCGGGTGACGTGGTGGTGCTGCTGGACGAACACGGACGGGAGTTCCGCTCCATCGAGTTTGCCGATTGGGTGGAACGCAAGATGCACACGGTAAACAAGCGCTTGGTGTTCATCATCGGAGGTCCCTACGGATTCGCACCGAAGGTATATGCCGCGGCACAGGAGAAGATCTCGCTTTCGAAGATGACGTTCTCACACCAGATGATACGCCTAATCTTTGTGGAGCAACTATATCGTGCGTTCACTATTCTGAACAATAATCCTTATCATCACGAATAAGCAAGTCGAGCGCAATGGGCAAGTGGTCGCTATACCCTCCCTCGTACTTCAATCCGTTGTAAGTGCGGAAAGGCTTGTCACCTCCATACCGATCGTCCTCCTTCAATAAAAACGGATGACGAAGTATCTGCACGTTCTTCAGATACGCGCCGGCATATTTTATTTTCGCCTTCGCGTTTTTATTTTTTGCCTTCACGTTTTCTTTTTTCGCCAGCATATTTTCGGAGATGAGGAACTGGTCGAAGATGCCCCACTCTCCACGATAACGATAAGTCCCCTCTTCCATATCTTCCATCAGGTTGCAGAGGTCTCCCCTTCCGCAAAGCACCTTATGCAAAGCCTTGTCCGACGGATAGTCATTGAAATCGCCCATAATAATAAGGTGAGGGTGAAGACGTACTTGCATCAGCGAATCGACGGTACGACGCACTATACCTGCAGTAAGCAACCGGAAAGGCTCCGTCCTCGACTTCCCCCCGCTACGGCTCGGCATATGGCACACCACCACATCGAGGGTATCGCCCGAAAGGATTCTTCCCGACACATGAAGGATGTCACGGGTTGGGTCACGCTTCACTTGTTCGTGCGGTATGCGGATGGACTGATGCTGAAGATATCGGAAACTACTTCGCTGATAGAGCAAAGCCACATCAATGCCACGTCGGTCGGGCGAATCGGTCATCACATAGCGATAGCCAGCCTCCCTCAGCGGAGAGCGTTTGACCAAATCGTACAGACAAGAGTCACTTTCCACCTCACAGAGTCCCACCAAATCGGGCACTTGTTCTTCATTTCCCGAAGCGACGATAGTTTTCGCCACCTTCTTCAGTTTGTCCCTATAACGGAAGAATGTCCATCGACGGGTAGCCTCGGGCAGGAACTCTTCATCATTCTTCAGCGAATCGTTGCGGATGTCAAACAGGTTTTCCACATTCCAGAACATCACGCGGAAAGGCTGTTGGGAGCGGATGGAAATAGGAAAACAAAGAAAAAGCAATGTCATCCAGAGCGAAGCGAAGAATCTCGGGAACATCCACTTTATGCTACCGAGATTCTTCGTCACTTCGTTCCTCTGAATGACATTGTTTTGATTCATATTACTTCTGCGGCACATTCACCAACACATCAAGCAGATGTATCCAGAACTTTTCTACCGAAGGAATATGCATACGTTCATCCGGCGAGTGTACACCACGCAAAGTAGGACCGGTAGAGAACATATCGAGATGCGGATATTTTTCGAGGAACAAACCGCATTCCAATCCGGCATGGATAGCCTTCACCTTAGGCTCTACGCCAAACAGCTTCTTGTAGCTTTCGATGGCCACCTTCAAGATAGGCGAAGCTGGATTCGGCTTCCAACCCGGATAGCCATCACCTGTCATCACTTCGGCACCACCCAACTGGAAAGCCGAACGAATCATTTCACTCATATCCTTGCGGGAAGAAAGAATGGAACTGCGCTGGCTGGTCACAATCTTTATCTTTCCGTCCACCATCTTGATGGAAGCAAGATTCGAAGATGTTTCTACCAATCCCGGCATATCCTGACTCCACGCATATACACCATGATGTACTGCATAGACGGTTTTCAAAAGGCGGGCAACGATATCGCGGTCAATCGCCTTGGCACACGGAGACTCAGAGCCCAATTCGGTGCGGAGATTCGGTTCTGTCACACTGAATTCGTTTTCAATCTCAGCTGTATAGACATTCATGTCGATGCGTACATCTTCCTTATGCTTCATCGGCACGGCACAGAGGGCACGGGCTTCGCGAGGGATGGCATTGTGAAGGTTACCTCCATCGATTTCGCACAAATAGAGGTCATACTTGGCCGACAACTGAGTGAGGAAGCGGTTGAGGAGCTTGTTGGCATTGGCACGGTTCTTGTTGATGTCATCACCCGAGTGTCCGCCGGTCAAACCCTTGATAGCCACATTGAAGAAGAAATAATCCTGCGGGGCATCAATTTCAGTGTAAGCAAATTGAGCCGTAGTGTTCGCACCACCGGCACAACCGATGAAGAGTTCACCTTCATCTTCCGAGTCGAGGTTAATGAGGATGTCACCGTCCATGAATCCTTCTTTCAAGGCAAATGCACCGGTCAATCCGGTTTCTTCATCCACGGTAAAGAGGCATTCAATAGGACCATGCTCAATGTCATCAGCTGCCAATACGGCCAGCTGAGTAGCCATACCGATGCCATTGTCAGCACCTAAGGTCGTTCCCTTGGCCTTCAGCCATTCGCCGTCCACGTAAGTTTCAATCGGGTCGTTCAAGAAATCGTGTGTAGAGTCACTGTTCTTTTCGCATACCATATCGATGTGCGACTGAAGGATTACGGTCTTCAAGTTTTCCTTTCCCTGAGTAGCCGGTTTCTTGATAAGGATATTCCCAGCTTCATCCTTCTTGGCTTCCAAACCTTGCTTCCGGGCAAAGTCCATCAAATAGGCGATAATCTTCTCTTCCTTCTTCGAAGGGCGTGGCACCTGGCATATTTCATCGAAATAATGGAACACCGATGCCGGTTTCAATGCTATTTTTTCCATAAGTTACCTTTATTAATTCATAAAAAATTTGGCAGTTATCCTGCCTTGCACTATTTTTGCACACAAATTTAAAAAAAATGCTCGAAACTATCTACTTAACCGCAGGAATTGTTGCAATCAGCGTGCTTTTCTTATGCATCGGCATCATTTTGAAGGGCCGATTCCCCAGTATGCACGTCAGCGGCAACAAGGAAATGCAGAAGCGGGGTATCGGATGCGTACAATCGCAGGACCGTGAGGCACGGAAGCAAAACAAACATGCCATTGCCGAAGTAGAAAAGGAAGAAAAGGAAAATAACTAAATAAAATAACATACTAAAAACTTATGAAAAAAATGAAATTCATCCTGAACGGATTTATGGCATTGGCATTCGGCTTGATGTTTGCCCAATGTGCAGGTAACAACAATGCAACTACTACATCAGCTCCGGCTGCAGGCGCAACCGGTTCTTCTAATATGAAGATTGCTTTCGTGGAAATTGATTCTTTGTTGAGCAAGTACCACTTCTGGAACGACTTGAGCGAAGAAATGATCAAGAAGGAAGAAAACATCCGCACAACTTTGAACGAAAAGGGCAAGAAGTTGGAAGCTGACGCAAGAGAATTCGACCGCAAACTCCAGAACAATGGTTTTGTGTCACGCGAACGTGCAGAACAGGAACAGGCCCGTTTGATGAAACAACAGCAGGAATTGCAGGAATTGCAACAGAAGTTGGCCAACGAATTGGCACTCGAAAACCAAAAGAACAGCCTTGCATTCCGCGACTCTATCAACTCTTTCCTCAAGGAGTACAACAAGACCAAGGGTTATGACTTGATCATCAGCAACACAGCATTCGACAACCTGTTGTTCGGTAACCCGGCATACAACATCACCAACGAAATCGTTGAAGGTTTGAATGCACGCTACACTCCTTCCGCCAAGAAGTAATTAGTAATTCGGTATATTACCATAAGAACTAAACGGAGAATCTCGGAAACACCTTTCAGGATTCTTCGTTTCTTTTTTCTACAGACAGGCAAACATTCATCGGCATTTCCACGTTTATTGCGTATAAACCAAGAGCAATGAATATGGAAAATTTCAACGAACTCATCAAATCCGACCGACCTGTATTGGTGGATTTCTATGCCGAATGGTGCGGACCCTGCAAGACCATGAAACCGATATTACTGGACGTAGCCGAGCGCATCGGTGAAGAAGCCAAGATTGTCTCGGTAGATATTGACAAAGAAAAGGAACTGGCCGAACGATACCGTATCCAGTCCGTTCCTACATTAATTATATTCAAGAAAGGCAAGCAACTATGGAGGCAAAGCGGAGTCATCTCTGCCAAAGCACTGACGTTGCTCCTGAGAAATTACCAATAAAAGAAATGAAACGAATTTTAGCATATCTCATCGGTTTGTTCGCATTGGTTTCTACCTCGTGCGCACAGACGGAAAACAATGGAAAGGAAGAAAAAGGTACGGTTGTACAGATGAACAAACAAATGTTCCTCGACCAGGTATTCGATTATACCACCGGTGCAACCGAATGGAAGTATCAAGGCGAAAAGCCAGCCGTCATCGACTTCTACGCCACTTGGTGCGGCCCCTGCCGAATGGTTGCCCCCATTCTGAAAGACTTGGCCAAGGAATATGGCGACAGTATTGTCATCTACAAAGTGGATACCGACAAGGAAAAAGAACTATCGGGAGCTATGGGCATACGTTCACTTCCTACCATCGTGTTCATTCCCAAGAGCGGTCAGCCGCAACTCATTGTAGGTGCTGCCGACAAAGCTACTTTCCGTCGAGCCATCGATGAAGTCTTGCTGAACAAAAAATGATAATAAAAGAAAGGGGTTGTGTTTCTCAAGCACAGTCCCTTTCCTTCAAATAGTTTATACGCTAAACTCTTGAAGAAGAAAATTTTATGATAAGTAAGATTCTCCCATATTAATCAATCTTATCTACCACATCACCCAATGCCTTCAGAAATCTATTTAAGAATGTAGGTTTTTGAACCGTTTTCTTCGGGACTTCAGAAATCACGTCATCATTTTTAGGTTCACAGACTGGTTCATCTACAACCATATCTTCCATTACTTCTTCTACCACTTCTTGCCTCTTCTTATTAGGAATACCATAATACATATCCATCAATGCTTTCTGATATTCATTTTCAGAATCCTCTTCTTTGGTCGATACTTTTGAATTAGCAAAGTCTGTTGCAATCAAGGCTACTTTTACTTGTTCACCCAGCGAATTATCTCGATATACGCCCCATAGCACCTCAATATCTTCCGCCAAATCATTCATGAAAAAGCGGATTTCATTGAGTTCAGAAATAGCTACCTGATGTTCATCACTGGAGTAAATAATATATAACATTCGTCTAGCCTTTTCAATCTCTGCATTATTTAATAAAGGTGATTTCAAAGCTTCTACAAACGCCTTACCTATTCTATTCTCTCCACTGGCATAACCCACCGACATAATGGCATCTCCCCCATCCTTCATGACCGTCTGCACATCGCAGAAGTCACGGTTGATAATACCACGCATAGTGATGATTTCCGAAATACTTTTGGCAGCAGTCGTTACAACCTCGTCGGCTTTGGCCAGTCCGTCTTCCAAACGCATGATTTCAGTCGAATACAATTCACACAAACGTTCATTATTAATTACCAGCAATGAATCCACATTCTTCCGCATCTCTTCCACTCCTTGCAATGCTTTCTTGATTTTAACTTTGCCTTCGAAAGCAAACGGAATAGTCACGACACCTACCGTCAAAATACCTTTCTCTTTGGCCAATCCAGCAATGACAGGAGCTGCCCCCGTTCCGGTTCCACCCCCCATACCACAAGTGATGAACACCATTTCCGTATCATCGTCAAACAACGATTGCACAGCATCCAGACTTGCTTCAGCTGCTTCCTTTCCCTTTTCAGGTTTTCCACCTACACCAAGCCCAGCACTACCCAACTGAATCTTTACCGGAATATCCGCTTGTGCCAATGCCTGACTATCCGTATTACAAATGGCAAAACGTACATTGTGTACCCCTTGCTTATACATGTTCAATACCGCATTGCTACCGCCACCACCGACACCAATCACCTTAATGATGTTTAGTGATTTATCTTTAGGAGATTGCCCTTCTGTAAATGCGAAAGGCATCATGTTGTTTGTTTCCATGGTTATTCGTTTTTTGTTTGTTGCTTCAAAGATAATGGTATTTTTTGGCAATTAGGCTACTTCTGTAAATAAACTAATCTATTATAGCAACTTTCCTTTCTCGTCTCTGTCCCCAATTAAAATGGTTGTTCCTTATCCTCTTTCTTCAATTTCTTCATCATTCTAATGTCTGCATCGCATTCATCATACATTTTCAATTTCCGATAAATTTCAGAACGTATTCGATAACACTCTGCTTCAGGCTTTTCATCCAATTCAAAATAGCGGTTGGCACATTTTAAGGCCAAACCATACTCTTTCAAGAAGTATAGGGCTTCCGCCTTGTTAATAACAGCCTCCATCCACAACCATTCATTATGTTCTATCAATTTATCATTGTCAGCGATAGCTTCCTTATATCTTCCTACATGTGTATAAAGAGTGGCTCTATCGAAATAAGCTCTATAATACTTGGGATATTCATTCAAGAATTCCGTATATTCTTCTATCAATTTGCCTTTGGGGTAATGCTTTTCATGAAAACGATGATTTAATGTATGGTATAACTTGTCTTGTTTCTTCAAATCGTTTTCTATTTTCTCCTTATTTTCTTTAGCTTCCAGTATAGGAATGTTTTCTATCTCTTCAGGATACAGGACTAATTCTCTTGACAAGGTTATCCGTTTCAAAAGATTCGTATAAGTAATCCCTTCATTTTTATAATTCTCCCTTTTCAAACAAAGATAATAATTCTGTGCGATGAAATCATCCACTACTTTCAAGAATGCTTCTTTTATTCGCGAACATTTTTCATTGATGGCATTGTCCGTTGCATCAACCAATCTTCTAATGGAATGTTGTTGCTTCTGTAAGTCCTCTCTATTTGACAACACTTTATAAATGGCCAACAATTCATCATAATAAGCAGAAAGTATCTTGAATGCAACACCTTCAGGATGTCGAAGATAAAAGATGTACAGCGTTTTTTGCAAAGGAGTCATCTTCACTTCTTTACCATAATCACTTAGCATGATTCTATAATCATCCGTTATCTCAATCTTACTTAACGAAGGATTCAGTTTTACATTACGCAATTCATTAATCGTTTCATCGCCCAACGTATGCAATAACAATTCAAAGTAACCACCTTCTTTCAGTTGTTCTATTTCTTTCTTTACATTTTCTGCTATGTCTTTCATATCTTCGGGAAATGTATAATCAGCATAATTTTCACAAGGTTCTCCATGTTCTTCATAAAAATCCCATCCCGACAAACGTCGTTTTGCAGGTACAGAGAAATAAGCGCCAAATGGTCTATTTCTACTATCCACTATCATATCACAATAGTTACGACAAAACTCCTCTATTGTATCATCGGTTACACCTTGCATAGTGAAATGAGTAAATCGACTTTGCAATAACTCCGTTTTGCGCATATGGTCATCATACAGATAACAAGCAAAATGAAAGATACCGCTATCTATTTCTTCCTTGTCTATATGCAAAGCATTACAAAGCAAATGGGTATATTCAACCGTATTGATTCTATCCAAGAAACACTTCACCTGCACTTCCCTTTCTTTGGGGATGTTTGATAGATGAATACTACTACTATCTGGTTCCCATTTTGGAAGATAGATAAAACGGAATCCATATTCACTGAACACTTTGTTTATTTTGTCCAAGTTCCTCTCTATACATTGGCTTATAGATTCATTAGGTTCATTTTCCAAATACAGGTAGGTATCACGGTCAAAAGTAAACGGAGCTTTCCCCTCATAGTGAAATCCTTTAATACGACTATCTCTCCATTCTTCCATCTTCTTTATCTCGTTATTCCTTTCTATCCGTTGTTCTACAGAATAATCCTTCTTTATATATTTCCTAATCGAATCTTTGATAAAATACCACGCTTCCATTATACCATATTTAATAGGACTAAACACTATAAATATAGTTATGATAGGATATACAATGAGAAAAAGAAACATTATCACGAATACCTTATAAAAAAGACCTCCCGTATCATCTTCTTTATACATTGTGTAAAAGGTAGAATAGGTATCAGGTATATCTTCTATGCAATAATCTCTAAATTCCCCATAACACAATGCTATCAGCCAACTGACTACAATTATTCCAATTATGATAAATAATGCAGTATACATAATCTCATTAGTAATAATATCTTTATATCCCTATTTATCAACACTAAATTTATCAATGCAAACTCCTTCACCATTACATTTAAAACATATACCATTTAAATGATAATGGTATTCAGGAAGATATCCGCTTCCTTGACATCGGTCACAAACAGGTAAATTATTAACAAGTATTTCTTTCCTTTCTGAAAATAATGGTACACTATTATTCTGATGTCTTTTTTGATGACATAAAGCACACAATGTTACAAGTGCAGTATTTTCATACTCCCATGGTTTATGACCGAAGATATAATAATTATGATGTATGTGTAAAGGATTACATTTAAACAACAAATTATCTTTATTACATGAAGTAAACTCTATTTTATATAAATCATTTCCTACTCTAATGTCGATAGAAAAGATTTCAGAAGTACCTTTGTTATGCCTAATGGTTGCCCATGATCCTATAATATTATCTTGTACTTGACAGGCATAAACATAACGTAAGAGAGTGTTTCCTTTATATTGAATTTCAGATGTCTCTCTATAATATTGTCTAAAAGTCAATGACTTCAAATAAGCATTGGAAATGAAATACAATGGTTGCTCAAAAGGACTTATAGTCATCATCATGTTTATATAGAGATTATCTTTAAACTTATCTGAAGCCAAATAAACTGGTTCCCTCTTTGTTTCTTTTAAATCAGAAGTAACATCAACACAAAAATCATTCAAATATTTTCCTTCCATCAATTCAATTGGAACCAGATAATTCAAATCTTTTATTTGAGATATGGGGAAAAACGTATTATTGTGAATACCCTTGTATCCACAATCTTGACAAACAAAATTATCTCTAAGCAAAATGTCATAACATTTCGCTTTCCATTCATCTGTATTTAATAATTCCGCATAACTCATTTGTTCCTAACAATTAAAAGTGTTAAATTCTTCTATCTTATTCAAATAACAATCCAAGATATGGAAAATTAAAGTAAAAAAGGCATCTTTACGAAATCCTTCAGAATCAAGATCTGTTCTTGAACAAGCTAATCCTGAAATATAATCCTTATCATAAATTTCATGATAATAGTATGCCGGTTTAGAACTATATTTATCGATAATAGATACTAAATTAATATTCAATAATTCATTAATTTTCTTTATCAAATTTAAACTTGGCTTATAATTTTCAGATAACGGAAATTCATAAGTTTTTTCAAACCATTCAATATCATCACGCCCTACACGGGTCTGACCATCCATTATATGTTCAGCCCTCATCCCATATATAAACCGAAATATACTTTGTAATTCTTCAGTCATATCAACTTTATCTATTTTATTCGATAAAGATGATAAATTAATTCCTTCTATTGGGACTCCTACTAAATAGTTTTGATTAGCTTTTTTATCATCATAAAATTTTATAAGTCCAATATATAATAGCAAGGATAAATTCTCTTTAATAGAATTTTCATTTAATTTATTTTCTAATAAATGATTGGTCAAATATGCATAGGAAGTCCTTGTTTCTACATCATATTTCAGATCTATATCCAAGATGTTATTGAACAAATCTGCTATATAATAATTCATAGAGCCTTCCAAGTTTTTCCCAAATCTTATTAACTTTTTATCTTTATATGACTCAATCTGCATATAATATATCAGATTCATAGCTTCATTTATTGAATATAAATTGAAATCAGACACATAATTAGGTGCAATTGGTAAATACTTTTCCAATCTATTTACATTTATCAATGATAAAGGCCTGTTTGATTCTATGTACGAATTTATGGATGGTATTAAGTATTTGAACAAACATTCCATTGAATTTACTTTATCACGATTTACTCCTCTATCGTAATCTTTTATTATAATATCATCCATCTTAAACACATGAGTAATATTATTATTCCCTATCTGTATTTGTATCTCATAATGATACCTGATTTCTTTACCAGATTCAATGTATCTAGTTCTATTTATGGCTGTTAATCGTTTAGTGTTCCTAGTAACCTCAAATTTTGAAATACATATATTATCGGAAATCTTTATTGCGCTCAAATTACGCTCAACGATATTGGCCTTAAAATAATTTTCAGTTTTTTCTTTAATTCCCCAATAAAGTAATTCTTTATCTTCAATTAAATATTTCTTATTGCAGATTTCCTTTATAATTAAAGAGCCAATCTCACATTTATATGTAACACCATCTTCAATCGAAGACGGTAACGATACATACACATATGCTTCTCCTAATTTAAGTAGATTAACATAACATTCAGAAAGAAAAAACTTACCTTCTTCCTTATAAACATTTTTTACAATATTACTATCTACAATAAGAATCATAGTTATCACATTAAGATTTTCTAGACATAAAATTAATACCTTCAAAGAAACAATATAGTTGCATCATTCTCTTCTTGAGTTCACTTATATCAATCATAGTAGCAGGAAAATCATATTCTTTAATTTCCCCGTTTTCATGATTAAAAGCATACCTAAAGAATGTTGAACCTTTATCTATATTATCCAATTCTTTTATCAAATTACATACCCTTCTTATTTGAGGGGACTCATCATCTATGAAGTTTCTCAATGAGTTCCATAAATTGAATAAACAATGTTCATTATCATCATAGCCTAATTCATTAGATGAAATATTTCCTCTATTTATTTTAAAATAATGAATCGAATCTTTCATAATCAATTCAAGATAATGTCTAAAGCAATAGAGAGCAGGAACAATATAACCATCTTTCACGAGATTGTTATTCGATAGTTTAATTAAATCCAATAGCCATAGAGCTGTATTGATATAGGCTTCAGGCATTACTATCTCATTATTAGCTTTTGAACGATTCAAGAAGGAATCTGACATATCATCACTTTCAATGAACAGCTTATCTTCTTCTTTTAAAGGCGCAACGTAAATACATTCTGACAAATAATCTTTCTTTGTCAGAGCAATCATCTTTTCTATACTTTGCTTGTTTATAGTTTTGATAAATTGCTTTTTGAATTGATACCTTTTCTTTCTCTTTTTCATATATAAAGCATACAAATGATACAATACAAATTTAGTAAGTAAAAGTAGAAAAAGAAAAAATATGAAATGTTATTTTGCAAGGCTTGCAAATATTAATCCATCGACTATTATAGTCTATCTTTTAAATTCCCTCACAAACGGCAAAAAATTTCCATTTGGATTATGCTTCAACCTTGCATTATGGTCATCAAGGATAGCGAAGAGCAATAGACGATATTTGTTCTTGAACTCCGGTTCTTCCATCACTTCATGAAACAGGTGGGCAATGTGTGAAGGTGGATTGCGGAAAGCTCCACATCCCAATGCTCCCAATACTAAAGAATCATGGCCATGCAACAAGCCTATTCTAAAGATAGTACGAATCTTGTTCTTGACGGGTTCTACCAAATCCGATGAAATCCGTTCGGGAGATTCCAACGTGGGACGATTGATGCCTGCCACGGCTATGAAGGACATCCGATAAGGTGTGTCCAACAAAGGATAGCCATCTTGTTCCGTTCCTCGGAAAACAACAGCATCGGGAGTGTAGATGCCTCCAAAGTTCCTGTCCAACGGATATTGATTGTTGGATTTTCGCAAACCATATTCTCCGGCAAACGGTGCAAACTGATAAAGGGATTGGAAAAGGTTGCTACGGCGGAACAGGTTTTCTTCTTGCGCACCGGCTCCTGTCACTACACCGCCCCCGGGATTCTGACGACTGGCCATGTTCAATACAGCCGGATGATAGCCTTCTGTCAACAATCCTTCAGCAGCCAGGAGGCAATCGATATTCTCTACCTTGACGATGGTTTCATGATCAATGGTCGGTATATGATGAACGGTTTGCGGAGATTCATAAAATTTGGTTCCGGCAATCATCGTGTTTGCATCGGGGAAGTTTATCTTTTGTTGTTCCTTGTTGTAGTAATATCCTTGTTGCACCAAGATTACGGTATGCTTGAATACATCGGCACGCATCTTACGAAGCAGATATTTTGCTTCTTCTTTCTGCTTTCTATTCCATTGAGTTGACAAAAACTCAAATTGTTCCTTCCATTGTATTGAATTCCAAACCATCTTCCATTGTTATTAGAAACACAAAACTATAGAATAATTTTTGGAAAAGAAAATATAAATGAAAAAATGTATGAAAAACCCCATTTTCAAGGGTTGAGAAAAAACTTGCTTCACTCCTTCACTTGCGTCATACTTATTGGAATACAAGTAGTTGCGATGAACTTCCGTGATGAGGAAGTGAATGTTTCCGTAAGCGTCTCCACGATTCTATATTGTCGATTATTTCCGTTTCTTCTACCTTTGCTTCTCTTAATTTAAACAGATAAATATGATAGAAGCAGACATTCGTTTTCAGCAGACTTGGGAGCAATATGCAGAAGAACTTAAA
>JAFQBF010000012.1 GCA_017416735.1 Bacteroidaceae bacterium
GGTTACGGCTACTACGGATCCCTTCTGTTGGAGGAGTTGAACGAGGCGTTGCTTGTCCATCGGACGGGCGCGGCTCATCACCTTGATTTCGAGCACTCTATCCAAAGCTTCTTCGTCGGTCAACGCGGCAAATTCCACACCCGTGATGCGGTTGCGTTCCGTATCTTCCGGCTTCCATAAACCAATCTGACGGGCAATCTCGGTAGCAGTACCCGGAGTGTCACCCGTTACAATCTTCACACCGATACCGGCCGATTGGCACTTGCCTACAGCTGCAGGTACATCGAGACGAATCGGGTCACTGATGGCGAAGATACCCAAGAAGGTCAAGCCACCTTCACCCACCAATTCGGCACAATCGTTGCTTGCTCCTTCGGGGATGAACTTATAGGCGATGCCAAGGGTACGCATGGCCTTGTTTTGAAATGCCAAGAGGTTTTCGTTCAAACGTGCTGATGTTTCATTTGAAATGCCTTCGCATTTTCCCATCACAATTTCGGGGGCACCTTTTATATATAATACTTTTTTGCCTTGGATAGGCGATTGCACCAAGGTAGCCATGTACTTGCGTTCGGTAGAGAAAGTCAACTGATTGATGACCTTGGCATTTTCCCGGAGTTGGGCATAGTTTTTGTTTTGGTCGTTTAACCACAGAAGCAAGGCTATTTCGGTAGGATTTCCCACACCCGATGGCTTCTTGCCTTCTTCGGCTTCTTCCAGGAATGCGGTCGAGTTGGCACTGATGCCTTCGGCCACCAAATCCATCTTTGTTTCATCTACTTGTGCCTCATGTACTTGCATCAGGTTTTGTGTCAAGGTACCTGTCTTGTCGGTACAGATGACGGTGATGGCACCCATGGTTTCGCAAGCGTGCATCTTACGCACCAAGTTGTTGGTTTTCAGCATACGACGCATGTTCAATGCCAAGCTGAGGGTAACACTCATCGGCAAGCCTTCGGGCACGGCCACCACAATCAAGGTGACGGCCATCATGAAGTACTTCAAGACGATGCGGGCAATGTGCATCCATTCGTGCCAACCGGTGATGCTGGTCACGGACAAGTATTGGTAGAGGTCTTTTCCTGTAAAGATAAGAAAGGTAAGGATGGCGATGGTGAAGCCTACCTTTTCAATGAACTTGGCGAGCTTTGAGAGTTGGATGTTCAATGGGGTTTCTTCGCCGCTTTGTTCAGTAGCTTGGGTAGCTACCTTGCCGATTTCGGTGGCATCGCCCACTCGGTTCACTTGCATGATGCCATGGCCATCGGTTACGGTGGTGCCACGCATCACTTCGTTGCTTGGGTAAGTCGCTTCATCATCGAACGAAGCTTCGTCGATGGTCTTGTTTACCATCAATTCGCCCGTGAGGGTCGATTCGTTGATTTGCAAGGAGATGGCTTCCAGCAAAGTACCGTCGGCAGGCACTTCCTCGCCGGTATTCAAAATGACAATATCGCCAACCACCACTTCCTTTCGTGGAATTTCCTGAATCTTTCCGTTTCTTCGGACGGTGACGGGTGTTTCTTCACCCACCGCATTCAGCAAGTCGAATTTCTTGTTGGCATCATATTCAAAATAAAACCCGATACCCGTAGCCAGAAAGATAGCGAAGAAGATACCGATGGTTTCGGCATATTCGCCTTCGATGACTGAGATGACAAACGAGAAAAACGCTGCCACCAACAAGATACGGATAACGGGGTCATTAAACTTTTCGAGGTAGAGTTTCCACATCGAGGGTCGTTTGGGAGGGGGCAGTAGGTTCCACCCATACGCTTCTCTGCTTTCTTGGACTTGTTTGTCCGATAGTCCGTTCAGGACATTGTCGGGTTTAGCTTGAGCCATAATATAGATGTCTGTTTTGAATTGAGCTGCAAATTTACAATTAATATTCGGTATGCGAGGAGTTATTTAAGGCTTTTTATCAAAAAATGAGTTTTATTTCCTTGCGTAATTCAAAGAAAACTTCTACTTTTGCACTCGCTAAGGAGAAATCCGTTTAGCTCGGACTTGTAGCTCAGTTGGTTAGAGCAACAGACTCATAATCTGGAGGTCCCTGGTTCAAGCCCAGGCTGGTCCACTTATAAAAGGCTCAATTCTAACGAATTAGAGCCTTTTTTTATTTTCTTTCCTTCGGCAAAGAAAGCAACAATCCAATCACTTCCGCATAGTTCTTCTTTCCTGATGCTATCTTGTTTCCTTTCAAGAAAAGATTGTAGGTAAAGTCCTGTATTTCACCGATGAGCGGAGAATACCGTTCTTGCCAATAGCGGTTCTTTTCCTCGTATTGCTCGATGACTTCCGGACGGATGGTTTGCACCCATGCTTGGAAGTCTTCTTTCGGCAATAGGCGAGAGGCATTGGAGAGGACGTAAGGGAACAATCCGAAGTAACCGCAATATTGAAGAGCCGTCGAGGATGATTCGGTGCAAGCCCGATAAGCCCAATAATTGGCCTCGGCTTCGTTGCTGACTCCCAATAGGTGTGAGAACTCATGGGCGTATGTAAAGGGATGTTGCACTTCGGGAAGATCCCCATTCAGTTGAGCCTCGGCAAAGAAAGGCCCCATCGAACCCAATACGCCTACCTTATTGTATAAAGAGGTGAAGATAAAGTCCTTCGGCTCTTGCCATTTCTTGGGTTGAGTCAATCCATAAGCGGAAGGAAGCTTGGCATAGAAGGCGTGGACATACTCTTTCAGCTTCTCCGAATCAATCTCTGTTTCAGATTGATAAGTGGTATTCAACCGTTCGGTATAGTCCTTTAGGAAGTCCTTGAAATGTTGCTCTTCGTAGGCCACGGGTGGTGTTTGCAAGCGAGTATAGATGTTGTGTCGGAAATAGTTCAATCCCCATCCCAAGTAAAACCATACATATATCCATGCCAAGATTTCGCCTTCACGAAAAAAGATTTTGCGAAGGCGAATTCCTTTTTTGCGAAGGCGTATCGGGTAAAGGATAAGCGCAAGGACAAGACCTATTACCGATATTTCCATCAAGGGAAAAGGGAAGAGGGATGAAAAGGCGGACAATGCAGCCGATAACGGAGGATAAACCGTCCGGGCATACCATTCGGCTATGCCCGGTTGATAACGGCATAGGGTGATAAAGGCAATGCTTGCTAAAAGCAATGCCTGTCTGCATCGTCCGGAAAGTTGGCTCATTGCTGGAATTCGATTTCGAAATAAACATAGTCCTTGATGTGGAATTTCTCAAACCATCTGCTTGGATGGATCTTAGCATCACGGACGCCACAATAATCTATCCCTTCCAATGTAAAGCCATTGCGTTCCCAAGTCCCGCGTTCTCCTTCCGTGAAAGCTATCAGTGGAATCGTTTCTTCCTTGGTTTGCTTGATGGCTGGATATGTTTCCATCAAGATGCATTGATAGGACGGGATGGTTATCTTCCAATCATTCTTTGTTTGGTGATTGCATATGATTCGTACGCTTTCCTTGCTTTCCATGATTGAGGCAAAAAGGAAATGCTGGATGCTGTCTGCTGTGCAAATCTTTTCTTGTTTGATCTCCGTACGTTCGGCTTTCCCTTCCTTAACGTGTACTTGATAGAGCTTGTAGGGTGCGCCGTTTATTTTTCCTTTCAAGGTTACATCAAAAGCATATTGAGGTTCTTCTTCGATGCAGTCTTTAATCTTCGGGTCATCATTTTTCAGAAGGTCATAGCTGAGGGTTATGCTGTCTTTGGCAATAGTATCTTTCTCGTTTAACTCGGTCAAATACACATTGCGGAACTCAATCGGGCCTCCTTCGCTTTGCAGGGCGATGTAACCTTCCGATGTTTCACTGGTGGCTTGGTTTTGAAGCTGGCCGTTGATATATACGGTGATGGAGTTACCTTGGCATACTACTTCGGCAATGTTCCATTCGCCTATCGGCTTTTCGAAGTTGCCGATGCGGTCCTTGATAGGGAACATTCCTTTGCTCTCTACTTCCGCAATCTTCGAGCCTCCCAACATCACGAAGTCGCCAGCCTTGCCACTACCCAATTGACATTCGATGGCATTCGGCCAAAGTTTGTCTCCATCCTGAACATGGAGGAAGAGGCCGCTGTTCGTGCCTTCGCCTACCCAACGCCACTCCACGTGAAGCTTGTAGTTGCTATACTTCTTGTCGGTGCGCATATAGCCGAAAGGATTGCCGACGATGTGGATGTTACCGTCTTTCATGCCATAGACTTCGCTTGTCGGGACATCGCTTTTCTCATCCAATACGCAAGTCCATCCTTCCAGGTTCTTACCATTGAAAAGCATTTGTTTAGAGTCACTTCCTCCGCATGAACTCAGCATGGCCATCATGACCAGTGCTATACTTGCTAAATTTTTTTTCATATCGTTGTTTTTTAATTGTTATTTACAGATGAACCATTCTCCCCATCCCATGACCACATAGTCGCGCTCGATTTCTTCCATCTTCTGGAAGGTCAGCCAGAAGGCTTCCCGATGGTCGATGGTGTGTCCCATTTCGTTTTCGTGGCCGGTGATGACGAACTTGGGGGCAAAGCCTTCAATCAAATCGTTCATTCGGTTTGTCCAGCAATTTACCAATAGAGCATCCGGACGTGGAATCTCTTGGTGGATGTTCATCAGCCAGTTGATGTCTTCCTTATGATATTGGTCACCTGTCTGGACAACGGTTTTCTTGTCTTCGGTAGTGACGACATAGATGTTGTTCATCAGTTCGCTTTGATGTCCCGGAAGGATTTTGACTTGAAGCTCCTTGCCGTTCTTCAGTACAATTTCCTTGTCGATGATTTTGTCCGAACGAAGATGCTGGATGGCTGCGTTGTCTTTCCATACATTGGTCGGGGCAATGACGGGTTTCCCTGCTTGAATGAACATTTCAATCACTGCCCGGTCGGCATGGTCGCCATGGTTGTGGGTGATGAAAAGGATGTCACATCGGTCAACCATCTGCTTGATGAATGCTTCCGATACGATGGGCTTTCCTTGAATGGCTCCCCGTACGATGTCGAAGGCGATGGTTGCGGACTTTGTCTGGGCGATGAATCCGTCGTTGTAAACCTTATAAATCTTCATGCCTTTCTTCACCGGCTTGTTCAGCTCGGTGATTAGCTTTTGCATTCGTGAATCCACGAAGTTGTTGAATGGCTCGGTGTTGTCGTATTTGGTTTCATGGAGCATGGCGTCCAGGTTGAATAATGCCAGCTTTCTGACCATCGGTGCGCCGACAGTAGGCGGGTTTTCAGTCAAAGCTTCGTCTATCAAACCGAATATCTGGAAAGCCTGTTTGTGTAGATAAGCTTCCGACTTTCCCCAGAATTCCCCATTGGTTGCCTTCTTCTTGTCTTGTGCAACGGCTTGGATGCCCATGGATAAGAGGCAGAAAATAATTAGGATATTTTTCATTGCTATGTCTTGGTTAAATCACTTCAAAATGTTTCAGTGCTTTGAAAATACCGTCTTCGTCCACACTGGCAGTTACATAGTCGGCAGCTGCTTTTACTTCATCGTTGGCATTGCCCATCGCTACGCCGATACCTGCGTGGCGAAGCATACCGATGTCATTACCACCATCGCCGAAGGCTATCGTTTCTTCCAGCTTGAATCCGAATCGTTGGATGAATTGGTCGATACCGTTTTGCTTGGTATTTCCCTTGGCGGTGATGTCCACGAAAGCCGGATGCCATCGACCGAATTCACAATCATTGACATACGGAAGCACTTCCTTTTCTTGTTCGGGATTGAAGAAAGGAGTAAGCTGATAGACATCCCTTTGCATAGCCTTGTCGAAATCTTCCACCGGGAATTCCTTGACACCCAAATGCTGGTAGAAGATATAGCGAAGCACATCATCGGGTTGGCATACCGAAGCATCGTGTTCTCCCACAAAGATGCAAGGATAATTGTTTGCTTGGCAGAAGCGGGCGATAGTTTGTACATCTTTCTCAGGAATGGCACTTTTATAAATTACTTCATCACCCACATAGCAATAGCCTCCGTTCATGGTGATGTATCCATCTATCAACCCTCGGCTTTGCAACTCGCCAAGGTTATTGATAATTAAGGTCGGTCTTCCGGTTGCTATGAATATCTGGATGCCCTTTTGGTGTGCAAGGGTCAGAGCCTCGATGGTGGAGGCAGGGATGACGTGTGTCTGGAAGCTCACCAGCGTGCCGTCGATGTCAAAAAACAGTGCTTTCGTCATAATGTTCCGTTTGATTGATACAAAGGTAAAGAAAATCCTTATCTTTGCCGAACAAAAATACGTGAATGATGCAAATATCTCCCGAAACTCTTCGTTTCATCGAAGAAAATCTCAAAGCTGATGTCCGCTCGTTGGCATTGCAAGCAAAGAAATATCCGCAAGTTGATATGGCGATGGCCGTGGTGCAGATAGCCGGTCGGCAGATTGCTGAGGCTAAGCTTCCTTCGTGGTATCGCACCGAAGGTTTGTTCTATCCTAAGCATTTGTCGATGGAGCAATGTTCATCGGAAGTGACCGCTATATATAAGGCAAGCTTGTTGCAGGGGGAAACCTTTGCCGATTTGACGGGTGGTTTCGGTATCGATTGCTCGTTCCTTTCCCGGAAGTTCAAGAAAGCCGATTATGTGGAACGCCAAGCCGAGCTTTGTGAGTTGGCAAGGCATAACTTCCCGTTATTGGGCTTGGAGATTGATGTTCACAATGAAGATGGAGTGGAGTATTTAAAGAGGATGCAACCGGTGGATTGTCTCTTCCTCGACCCTGCCCGTCGGGATGGTCATGGAGGAAAGACGGTGGCTATCTCCGATTGTGAGCCGGATGTCTCGGCGTTGGAGGACTTGTTGGTCGAAAAAGCAAAGACGGTGATGGTCAAACTCTCGCCGATGCTCGACCTCTCGTTGGCTTTGAGGGACTTGAAGTATGTTCGCGAAATACACGTTGTTTCTACGGACAATGAATGCAAGGAATTGTTGCTTATCCTACAAAAACCGGCCATTTCATCGCAAATCTCCATCCATTGCATCAATGCTTTGGGAGCTTCCAATGGATGCCGCATTTATCAAGAGTACACGTTCACGCAAGAGCAGGAACGTATTTCCGATTGCCTTTTGGCAAAAGAAGTGGGTACTTATCTTTATGAACCCAATGCTTCCATCCTGAAAGCCGGTGCTTATCGTTCGCTTACACAAGCCTATCCCATCGAGAAGCTACACGTAAGCAGTCATCTGTACACATCTTCCCATTTCATCGAAGATTTTCCCGGTCGTCGCTTCCAAGTAGAGGCCGTCAGTGGCTTCGGAAAGAAGGAGTTGAAAACATTCCTGCAAGGTATGGAAAAAGCGAATCTCACTATCCGCAATTTCCCCTCGTCCGTGGCCGACCTCCGCAAGCGCTTGAAGCTGAAAGAAGGCGGTGAGGACTACATCTTTGCCACTACTTTGGCGGATGAAAGCAAGGTGTTGATAAAGTGTAGAAAGTGTCCTTCACTTCTTCACTTGCGTCATACAGATTGACAGTCAATCTGTTGGAGTGCCGATTACGGAACCTGATATTTATAGATGCTGTGATCTTCCACCAATCCGTAGATGGTCTTCCCGTCTTCCGATACGCAGAAACTTCGCAAGTATTCGTTGATGCCTAAGACGTTCAGCAGGTCTCCTTGCAGGTTAAACACGTGGATTTCTACGGGTTTCGCCTTTTCCAAGGTGTCGTTGTAATCTTGATTCAAGTATAAGGCGAAGATACGGTCATTGCTCAATCGCAAGTCGGTGTAGTAAGTCCACTTGGGAAGTTTTGTCTCGCCTTTGTCTATGATGTTGTCAAGTGCGGTGTGCTTGCCTATACGTATTGAGAGGCGTTCCTTGGTGTCGAGGTTGAGCAGGTTGATTTGGTTGATGCGGAACATTGCCGATACCAACAAAGGTTGGGTGGAATGTAGCCTTATAGTACTCTGATAGTAGCTGAACGGAGGTTGCGCATCTATTAGGTACATCTTTTCCCGGTGGAGAACCTCATCATCTCGATAGACGGACAATTCAAAGTTTTCGGGCGTCATTGTTTCTTGTACGAGTTGTCCTTTGGCAGACAGGAAGGCATTGATGCTCATCGCTTTCGTGTTTATCTTTTGGGTGACGGTGCAACCTTTTTCTATGCTCAGCGGAATGTTTACCTTTTTCAAGGCCGCGGCACCTACATCGTTTATCCAGATGCAAGCTTGTCCGTTTTCCATCTCCCGTCCTCCGTTGGGGCGGCAACCGATGAAGTCGTTCGGTCCTTGTCCTTTCGTGCCGAAGCCCGAGAGGTATTTACCTTCAGTAGAATAGATGTTCAGCAAGGTGTCCTGTGCCATCAGGAAGAGGCAGAGGTATTGCTCCATTGTTTCGATGTTTGCTACGCCCATCAAATCGTTTATCAAACATTCGCCTTTTAGGTGTATTGTTTCAGAAGCTTTGGGGTGATGGATGTGGATATTTTCGGAAAAGTAGATGTCAGGTGTTTGTTCGGTGCAGCCGATGAGAAGGGCAGTTGCCAATGTGATAAGGAGGTGCTTTTTCATATTCTTGTTTTTTCTGATGATATTTGCAAATGTATCGTTATTTCTTAATCATTCCAAATAGTTTTGTTCTTTTTTTCATGCATCATGGAGAACTTATATAGGAAGGGTTCAGCTTTAAGGCGTATAAACTTGTTTACTTCAGCAATCATCAGCGTGGTTTCGCCAAACAACGGTGCTGAACAGAAAAACAACACTGTTGTTTCTTCATTCAACACTGATGAATGAAGAATGTATCGGCATCTATAAACTTATCAGAGTAGGTGTTTGCCACTTTGGAGGGACTTATAGGAAGGTTTCTCTATGGTTGCGACACTCTTTGCCCCTTTTTCCCCTATTATTTCCTTTAAATCCCCGAAATCATCAAAAATCGCCCTTTTCATCGAAGACTTGGGCGATTTTGTCCATTGACGATTCCTGCAAATTTATTGACGATTCCTGCACAAAACATTGACGATTCATGTATTTATTGACGAAAGCAGAAATCGTCAATAAATTTACGGAAAAATGTTTGGGGCGAATTTCCTGCCCTGTTACCTTTGTGGAAAAGGAATGTTTTCCCCCTCCGTGTCATTCTGAGTATTCGTGTCATTCCGCCTTCGCCTCCTGTCATTCAGAGGAGCGTAGCGACGAAGAATCTCGGGAACACAAAGAAAAGGGAAACACCAAGAAGGACGAAACGTGGATGCTACCGAGATTCTTCGCTTCGCTCTGAATGACAATAATAAATAATAGAATAAAAAACAAATGATGAAAACAACCACCACATACAGCCCGATGACTGCTTGCCGGAACCCGAAAGTTTCTGCAAGAAATGTGGCGGAATATTTGGTAGTTCCGAATATTATGCTACCAACCAACCAACCAACCAACCAACCTATACATCTATTATATTCTGAATCTGATTTCATCAGATGGGGAGATATGCCGGCAGGGTGCGTCGCTTGCGATGCGTCCTGCCGTTTCGTGTCTATATACAATAAAATGATAACAACCCAAAAAACCGAATGAAAATGAAAAGACTGGTTATGATGCTGATGGTACTCGTCGCAGTGGGCGGGACCACGGAAGTAAGTGCACAGAGCTTCTTGAAGAAGTTGGGCAAGAAGATTGAAGAAACCGCCAAGC
>JAFQBF010000095.1 GCA_017416735.1 Bacteroidaceae bacterium
CGTTTACCTCGATATGTTGACCGACAGTGGTGTGAACGCCATGAGCGACAACCAGGTTTCGGCTATGCTCCGTGCCGATGACGCTTATGCCGGTTCACAATCATTCATCCGTTTGCAGAAGGCGGTAGAAGATGTATTGGGCAAGAAGTATCTGTTGCCGGCTCACCAGGGTCGTGCTTGCGAAAACATCTTGGCCAAGGCATTCATCAAGAAGGGTCAAGTAGTGCCGATGAACTATCACTTCACCACTACCCTTGCCCACATCCAGGAAATGGGTGCCCGTGTAGCTGAGCTCTACTACGACCGTGCGATGGAGTTGAAGAGCGACTATCCGTTCAAGGGTAATATGAACATCGAAAAGTTGGAAGAACTCATCTTGGCAGAAGGTAAGGAAAACATCCCTTACATCCGTATGGAAGCCTCAACCAACCTCATCGGTGGTCAGCCATTCTCTATGCGCAACTTGATGGACGTTCGTCGTATTGCCGACAAGTACGGCATTATGCTCGTGCTCGACGCATCGCTCTTGGGCGAAAACGCTTACCTCATCAAGCAACGCGAAGACAAGTGGAAAGAAAACTCGTTGGGCGAAATCCTGAAGATGATGACCGGTTTGGCCGACATCGTTTACTTCTCTGCCCGTAAGTTGACTTCTTCTCGTGGTGGTGGTATCTGTACCAACCAACGCGAACTTTACGGACAGATGGAAGCATTGATTCCTTTGTTCGAAGGTTTCTTGACTTACGGTGGTATCTCTGTCCGCGAAATCGAAGCGATGACCGTAGGTATGTACGAAACTTTGGATGAAACAGCCATCAGCCAGAGCCCTGAGTTCATCAAGTACTTAGTGACTGAAATGGAAAAGCGTGGCATTCCTTGTGTAACTCCTCCGGGTGTGCTTGGTGCCCACGTCAATGCGATGGAATTCTGTAGCCACATTCCTCAGGAAGAATATCCTGCCGGTGCATTGGCAGCTGCCTTCTACCTCATCTCTGGTGTCCGTGGTATGGAACGTGGTACTGTATCAAGCGTTCGTGACGAAAACGGCAAGGAAATCTTGGCAGACGTTGAATTGCTCCGTTTGGCTGTACCTCGCCGTGTGTTCACCTTGTCACAAATCAACTACGTCATCGACCGTATGCACTGGTTGTACGACAATCGTCACCTCATCGGCGGCTTGAAGTTCGTTTACGAACCGAAGGTGCTCCGCTTCTTCATGGGTGGTCTCGAACCGACCAGCAACTGGCCTAACCGCTTGATGGAAAAGTTCCGCGAAGATTTCGGCGACAGCTTGTAATCAAGCCATAAGCATAAAGATAAAGGTGTCATTTTAAGCTAGTCTTAACTATGCTTGGAATGACACCTTTTTTATATACATCATATAGTGTCTTACCCTGAAAAACGTTGAACGGATCTACCCTTATCCCTATTAGTGATTGAATGATTCAGATTCTAACCCTAAAGAAAGTTGAATACAAATGTCATTCAGTTTACTTTCTCAATCCCATTGCACTCATTGCACGGATGTCATAAGACGTTGAATTTCAGCACTCCCCCGTGCAATGTGCTTGTTTTTCGCATGTCACTGATGTCACTCGATTGCAAAAGTGACATCAGTGACATGGCATTTTTGCTTGTCATTACACGGGGAGGAGCTGAAAATCAACGAGTTGAAACACTCGTGCAATGAGTGACATGAGTTTTACGACGTTGAAAAAATTCGCCTTCGCAAAAAACAAATACGCGCCGGCGAATTTTTATTTTGCGAAGGCGCAAAAGTGGAAAAACTTGAAGAAGAAATCTGAAAACATCAGCAACTTTTGAAAATTCTTCTTCAAGTTTTGGGCTGAATAAATATCTTCGAAATTAAGTGAATTGTGCAACAAAACTTTGCAATATTAGCAAGAATCAGACAAACGGGCTATTATTCATTGAACTTCACCACCATCAGCACGGGGTTGTCGTCTTCCTTCAAGCCTTCGGCAACGGTTTTCAGCTCTCCGCTCAACTCGCCTGCTTCGAGGGCTTCGATGAGGTCGAATGCTTCGAGCTGCATGGTTGCACAAGCATGTACCTCTTCGCAGAATCGCAATACGCATTTCTCCATCGAAGGATAGTCCTTATTAATGAACTTCGGATGATAAACTTGTCCATTATTACGGTCATAGATTGCATTCTTGCTCTTTTCATCGATTACCCTAAAATTACCACCATCGAAAGATAGTTGGCGAGAACGAAACCAAAAGATATAAAACTGAGAAGTTATCCCATACAAGTCCATGAAATGACCATCCCTGTCATTCACTACCGATGGAGTACGGGTTATCACCGGTTGCAATGCTTGCGTCGGGGAAACCAAACGATAAATGGTATCTGCCGAGAGGTCGTTCACATAAACATCGCCATTCAGTTTGACCAACGACGGATAGGAGATTTCCATGTTCATACTGCCATTAGCAATGATTGTAGGAAATTCATGTTCTTTCCGATATGACAAACTGTCTTCCATCTTCTCTGCTTCCCTGGAGTAAAAGACAATCGGCTGATAAGGTTCCAACTGACCATCCTCGTCTAAGACACCTCTCCGATAAGAAACAAACTGACCATCCGACCAATTATACACATCAGACGGGTTGACATCCGATTCAAAAGTCACCCTCCGCTTGAAAGTTCCATCCAACGAATAAACCACACTCTGACCATAGCTATTAAATACCATAACTTCGTTCTTATCCCAATCCACCAATACGCTGAACATCATCGAATACTCCTCTGGGCCTTGTCCTTTCCTTCCGACAAAATTCAAGAATTTTCCTTGTTTATCAAAGAACAGCAACCGTTGATTGGATACATCGAATATCGCAATCCCCTTATCCGAGAAACTGCCTACATGCCCACTAAACAAAATATCGTCTTTCGAATCCAACGGAACATAACTCACATCCGCCACATCCTGCAAGCAGATTTCCTTTTCGGGATAATCGGTTCGTACATCTATCTGCGGAAGTGCAGAGGTCTTCTGATTGGCATCGCCACAACCGGTGGCAAGCAAGGCGAGCATCAAGGCTGCGCTGTAAAGGATTCTTTTCATTTTATCGATTTATTTAAAACTTTGCAATTATAGCAATAATCTAGTTCATATCCAAAGAAAAGTTTAAATAAGTATCTGATACACTTGTTTAAATGAGAAGAAAAACTTAACTTTGCACGAGTTATCAAATAAAAGTGTGATTTTTATCACAATATCCGAAGATAAAATGTGATTCTATGAATATACATCGAGACATTATCTGCAAGTTACAACAATGGAAAGAACGGAAAGACCGCAAGCCATTGATAGTACAAGGTGCCCGACAAATCGGTAAGACAACGGCTATCCGAATGTTTGCCAAAGAAAGTTATACGCATTTAGCAGAATTCAACTTCGACAAGAACAAGGAA